>JAHEXN010000238.1 GCA_023252095.1 Actinomycetes bacterium
GATGCGGGTCACGGCGACGTCGGTGCCGCCGGCCTCGGTGAAGACGCCGGCCACGGCGAGCTCGTCGAGCGGTCCGTCGACCACGAACTCGTCGGTGACCCGGTCGGCGACGCCGAAGACCTGCATCGAGACGATGTTCAGGCCCGCCCGGCCGCAGGCCTGGGCGATGTCGGCCAGGATTCCGGGTCGGTCGTCGAGGGTCGTCCGTACGCGCCAGGGCATGGACCCAGTCTGCGTCGCTCGTGTTTCGGGTCGACGCCACGGGTGTTTCGGCGAGGTGAGATGGCGGTTTTGTGCGGGAAGCACGGGCGCTGCTACGATGTTGCACTGAAGTGGAGGCCATCTCCCACCTGCAGGGCTCACGGTCCTGGGGTAGCGCCGGATCCGTCCGGCACACGACGCGTGTCGTGCACCGCTGCGGCGGTGGCGTGACGCGTTTCCTGGTGGCCTCCGTTTCAGACGGGGGCCTTTTCTTCGTGGGCCCTCACCACGACCCCCAGGAGGATCCATCACCACCGAGCTGCGCGTCAACGACCGCATCCGCGTACCCGAGGTCCGTCTCGTCGGACCCGGCGGCGAGCAGGTGGGCATCGTTCGTATCGAGGATGCCCTGCGACTGGCCGCCGAGAGCGATCTCGACCTCGTCGAGGTCGCGCCGACCGCGCGTCCGCCCGTGTGCCGTCTCATGGACTACGGCAAGTTCAAGTACGAGGCGGCGCAGAAGGCTCGTGAGTCGCGGCGCAACCAGACGAACACCGTCATCAAGGAGATGAAGCTCCGCCCCAAGATCGACGCGCACGACTACGACACGAAAAAGGGTCACGTCGTGCGGTTCCTCAAGGCGGGCGACAAGGTCAAGATCACGATCATGTTCCGTGGTCGTGAGCAGCACCGTCCGGAGCTGGGCTACCGCCTGCTCCAGCGGCTCGCTGCCGATGTCGAGGACCTCGGCTTCATCGAGAGCAACGCGCGCCAGGACGGCCGCAACATGACGATGGTGCTCGGACCCCTGAAGAAGAAGTCCGAGGCCCAGGCCGAGGTCAAGGCCGAGAAGGCCAAGGTCACAGCCGAGCGGACCGCGCAGAAGGAGGCCGACGAGGCCGCCGACAAGGCGCACCGCGAGGCGGTCCACGAGACCGCCACCCCCAAGAAGCCCCGTCGTCGTTCCGAGAACCTCGACCCAGACATGGAGGCATAAAGTGCCGAAGTTCAAGCCCCACTCGGGAATGAAGAAGCGCGTCAAGATCACCGGCAGCGGCAAGCTCCGTCGCGAGCAGACCAACCGCCGCCACCTCTTGGAGTACAAGTCCTCGACCCGCACGCGCCGCCTCGCCGGCACGACCGACGTGGCGAAGTCCGACACCAAGCGCGTCAAGAAGATGCTCGGTCTCTGACCAGCGCTCTTTCCACCACCCCCGTTTTTCTTTAGGAGATCCAGATGGCACGCGTCAAGCGCTCTGTCAACGCACAGAAGAAGCGTCGCGAGACTCTCGAGCGCGCTTCCGGCTACCGCGGTCAGCGTTCGCGCCTGTACCGCAAGGCCAAGGAGCAGGTCACCCACTCGCTCGTCTACAACTACCGTGACCGCAAGGCGCGCAAGGGCGACTTCCGTCGTCTGTGGATCCAGCGCATCAACGCCGCGACGCGCGCCGAGGGCCTGACCTACAACCGGTTCATCCAGGGCCTCAAGGCCGCGAACCTCGAGGTCGACCGCAAGAACCTGGCCGACCTGGCCGTCAACGACCCGGCCGCGTTCAGCGCCCTGGTCCAGCTGGCCAAGGACAGCCTGCCGGCCGACGTCAACGCGCCGAAGGACGACGCGGTCGCCTGACGCGACTGCTCACCAACACGTCGTGGCGAGCCCCGAGCAGCTTGACCTGACCGCACGCAGCGGACGGGTCAAGCACGCTCGGCGGCTCGCCACTCGTGCGTTCCGGGACAAGGTGGGGGAGTTCCTCGCTGAGGGCCCCCAGGCCGTGCGTGAGGCCGTCGACGCGGGTGTCGTGCTCGAGGTGTTCGCCACGGTCGAGGCCACCGAGCGGTACGCCGACATCGTCGAGGCGTCTCCCGACTGGCAGGTCGTCGACCCCGAGGTCGTCGCCGAGATCGCCGACGCCGTCGCCCCTCAGGGCATGGTGGCCCGGTGCCGATCGGTCGTGCGCCGGCTCGCCGACCTGGACCTCACGGGTGCCCGGCTCGTCGTGGTGTGCGCCGACGTGCGTGACCCGGGCAACGCGGGTGCCGTCATCCGGTGTGCCGACGCCGTGGGTGCCGATGCCGTGGTCCTGGCTGGCGACTGCGTCGATCCCCTCGGTCCGAAGGTCGTGCGGTCCACGGTCGGCAGTCTGTTCCACCTGCCGGTCGTGGTCGAGCGCGACCTGGCCACGGCCCTGGACGCCGTCCGATCTGCCGGACTGCAGGTTCTCGCCGCCGATGGCGGCGGCGATCTGGAGCTGTTCGACCCCGGGCTCGACCTCGCAGCCCCGACCGCCTGGCTGCTCGGCAACGAGGCGTGGGGCCTGCCGCCCGAGCGTCGCGCGCTGGCTGACAAGGTGGTGTCCATCCCGATCTACGGACGGGCCGAGAGCCTCAACCTCGCCACGGCCGCCGCGGTGTGCCTGTACGCGAGCGCCCAGCGACAGCGGGCCCTTCTCGACCCGTCCCCCCTGCGACCATGAGCGGAGGCGTCACGATGACCGGCATCCAGTGCTGCCTCAACGGTTCCCGGGGCCTCGACGAGCACCCGGCCGTTCCGCTCACGCCGGAGGCGTGCGCTCGCGAGGCCGTCGCCGCCGTCGCTGCCGGGGCCACCGACCTCCACGTGCACCCGCGCACCTCCGACGGGCGCGACAGCGTCGCGGCGGAGCACGTGGGCGCCTGGGTTGCTGCTGTCCGTGAGGTCGTCGACGTCCCGGTCGGGGTCACCACGGGGGCCTGGGCTTGGAGCGGCCCCACGGGGGCCACGGCCGCGGTGGCCGAGTGGGACGTCCTGCCCGACCACGCGTCGGTCAACTGGCACGAGGCCGCGTCCGAGGCGGTCTGCGCCGCGCTCCAGGCACGCGGCGTCGCGATCAACGTGGGTCTCTGGAGCGAGCGCGACGCCGAGGAGTGGCTCGACTCGGCGTGGGTCGAGGCCACCGACCTCGTCCTCGTGGAGCTGCCGGACGTCGGCGACCAGGGCGAGGTCGCCGAACGCCTGCTCGAGCTCGTGCGTCCCACGGGCCTGCCGATCCTGTTGCACGGCGAGGGGCGCTCGGCGTGGGAGATGGTCGACCTCGCGGGCCGGGCCGGCGTCGCGACCCGCATCGGGCTCGAGGACGTGCTGGAGGGCCCCGACGGGGCCGAGGTCGCCGGCAACGCCGAGCTCGTCGTCCTCGCGCTCGAACGGCTCGGCGGGCGCTGAGCGCCCGAGGCACTAGATTGCCCGACGTGGGCCACGACGACTTCGCGGACTTCCCGGACGGCCTGATCGTCGCGGGCGCGGACCAGCGTGTCGTCTACGTCAACGACCGCGTGCGCAAGCTGGCCCGCGCCGAGGGCGACGAGATGATCGGGATGCCACTCGCCGACGCGATGCCGTTCGACGACCTCAACGGCCACACGTGGATGGACTGCATGCGGCCCTACGACGGGCTCAACACGCGCACCGCGATCTCGGAGCAGTCGTGGTACTCGCCCCGCGGCTCGGAGTACCTCATCACCGCATCGCTGCGTCGCGACCGGCCCGCCGGCGCCGTGCAACGGGTCGTCGTGGGCATCCGCAGCGCCCGGGCCCGCAACCAGCGCGACCGGGAGCGCTCCGACCTCGTCGCCACGGTGGCTCACGAGCTGCGCTCGCCCCTCACGGGGATCAAGGGATTCACGGCCACCCTGCTCAGCAAGTGGGACCGCTTCACCGACGAGCAGCGCCAGTTCATGCTCGAGACGGTCGACGCCGACGCCGACCGCCTGACCCGTCTCATCACCGAGCTGCTCGACGCGGCGCGCATCGACTCCGGCCGCCTCACGCTCAAGCGCGGGCCCGTGCGCCTCGACCAGCTCGTCGACCGCGTGCTCCGCAGCGTCTCGGCCGCCGGCAGCGAACCGTCGTGGGAGTCCGAGCTCGAGGAGGTCGACGTCGTGTGGGGCGATGGCGATCGCCTCGTGCAGGTCCTGACCAACCTGGTCGAGAACGCGATGCGGCACGGACACGGTCTGCGTCGGGTCGAGGTGGGCTCCGTCGCCCATGCGGGCCGGCCGGGCGTGCGGGTCCGGCTCGTCGATCGGGGTCCTGGCATCCCCGAGGAGCTGCGTCAGCGAGTCTTCAGCCGGTTCTGGAAGGCCGGCCCCGGCGCCGGCAGTGGCCTGGGCATGTACATCGTCGGCGGTATCGTGACGCAGCACGGCGGCCTGGTCACGATCGGAAGCGACCCGGGCGGCGGCGCCCGGATCGACGTGTGGCTGCCGGTCAACGAGCCGGACGCCCTGACCGACTGAGCCGCGCGAAGCCGGTCCCGTCGCGCCACTAGACTCGTGTCCCGTGTCCGCACCCAACTCCGACTACGACCCTGTCGAGGTCACGCCCCTGCATCCCGACGAGATCGCCCGGGTGACGGGCGAGGCCCTCGAGGCCGTCGCGGCTGCCCCGACGCTGGCCGATCTCAAGCAGGTCCGCATCGACCACGCGGGCGACCGTTCACCGCTGGCCCTGGCCAATCGCGAGATCGGCGCCCTGCCTCCGCAGGCGCGCAAGGAGGCCGGCCAGCGAATCGGTCAGGCCCGCGGCGAGGTCACGCGCGCGATCGCGGCCCGCACCGAGGAGCTGGAGGCGGTCGAGTCGGCCGCCCGGCTGACGGCCGAGACGGTCGACGTGACGCTCCCGACCGATCGCGAGATCGTGGGCGCGCGCCACCCCATCACGACGATCCAAGAGCTCGTCGCCGACATCTTCGTCGCGATGGGCTGGGAGGTCGCCGAGGGGCCCGAGGTCGAGGCCGAGTGGCTCAACTTCGACGCGATGAACCTGGGCCCGGACCACCCGGCCCGCACGATGCAGGACACGTTCTGGGTCGCGGCCACCGACGACGCGCCGGACGGCTCCGGAAAGGTCCTGCGTACCCACACCTCCCCGGTGCAGGCGCGCTCGATGCTCACGCGCACGCCCCCGATCTACGTCGTGTGCCCCGGGCGGGTCTACCGCACCGACGAGGCCGACGCCACGCACATGCCGGTGTTCCACCAGGTCGAGGGCCTCGCGATCGACGAGGGCCTCTCGATGGCGCACCTCAAGGGCACGCTCGACCACTTCGCGCAGGCTGTCTACGGCGAGGGCATGACGACGCGGTTCCGCCCGTCGTACTTCCCGTTCACCGAGCCAAGTGCCGAGGTCGACCTGCTCTGCTACGTCTGCCACAACGAGCCGTCCGCCGTCTCGTCCTGCCGCACGT
>JAHEXN010000239.1 GCA_023252095.1 Actinomycetes bacterium
CTCACCGAGGCCTACGAAGCCCAGCACTGAGGCACCGCCGACGAAGTCGGCCTACCCGTTGGTCGAGTTCGTCGCGAGGAACGAGCGACGAGTATCGAGACCCGGCCAGGTGACGGCGCCCGTCGGCCGCCGACCGATCCGACCGCTCAAGATCACGCTGACCGCGTCTCGATACGACGCACTCGTTCCTCGCGCGTCACTCGACGACCTGGCTGACCGGCTTCGCCGGTGTCGGCTTGTCACCAGGTCGTCGGTGTCTGCGGCGCCGGCGCGCCGGTCGGGAGGATCCCGAAGCGCTGCAGGGCCATCGACATGATGTCGCGGAAGACCGGCGCCGCCGTGCCGCCGCCGCTGGCGGCCGCGGTGGGGTTGTCGATCACGACGTAGGTCAGGAATCGCGGGGCATCCGCCGGGGCGAACCCGACGAACGAGACCGTGTGGGATCCGCTGACGTAGCGCCCGGTGTCGGGATCGACGCGCCACGCGGTTCCGGTCTTGCCGGCCACCCGGTAGCCGGGGATCTGGGCGGCCGGGGCCGACCCCTCCTCCGTCACGACGGCCTCCATCATGGTCGTGACCGACCGTGCGGCGTCCTGCGAGATGATCTGCTTCGGCGTGTCCTGCGGTGTCGCGGTCGTGACCCCGTCAGGTGACTGGAGACCGCTGACGACCGACGGGTCGCAGATCTGACCGCCGTTGGCGATCGCGCCGACCGCTCGCACCATCTGCATCGCGGTGACCGAGACGCCCTGGCCGAACGAGATCGTCGCGTGGTTGGCCTTGGACCAGCCGGCGGGGTCGGTCAGGATGCCGACCGACTCGCCGGGGAGGTCGACGCCGGTCTTCTGCCCGAACCCGAAGCGGGTCAGGTAGTCGTACATCGTCTGGTCATCCATCTGCTGGGCCGCGATGATCGTGCCGAGGTTGGAGGACTTCGCGATGACGCCGGCCGCCGTCAGCTGGAGCTGGCCGTGGTCCCACGCGTCGCCGATCGTGAATCCGTCGATCGACATCGACGACGGCACGCTGATGGGGGTCGTCGGGGCGATCTTGCCCTGGTCGGCGAGCGCGGCCATCGTGACGGTCTTCATGACCGAACCCGGCTCGTAGACCGTCTGCAGGCCCCGGCTCACGGTCTTGGCGTCGGTGAGATCGGTCTTCGCGTCGGCGTCGAACGTGGGCACCTGTGACATCTGCAGGACCTCGCACGTCTGCACGTCGAGCGTCACGGCGAGGCCCCAGTCCGCGCCGGAGGCCTGCACGGCCTGCGAGAGCGTGTCGTCGGCATACCACTGCAGGTCGCTGTCGATCGTCGTCTTGACATCGGTGCCGGGGACCATCTCGGTGACCTGGCTGTCCGCGAGCGGGATCTTCTCCCCCGTGGGCGAGACGTTGTACGTCGCCGATCCGTCGGTGCCGGAGAGCAGCTCGTCGTACTTCTGCTCGAGTCCGCCGACGCCCTGGCCGTCGTCGTTCAGGCGACCGATGAGGTTCGCGGCGACCGAGCCGTTGGGGTACGAGCGCAGGCTCTCGTGCTGGACGAACACGCCGTTCAGATCGGCCTTCTTGAGCCCGTCCATGACCTGGTCGGCCTGCCACGCCGGCACGTCCTTGACGACGTACACGAACCGGCTGTCGGGCTTGCGGAGCTGGTCGATGACGTCGAAGTAGTCGATGTCGGAGCCCAGGACCTCGCGCAGGATCCCCGCGATCTGAGGGGCGTTCTCGGCCGTCAGCGTGGGGTCGGCGGTCAGGGTGATCCCGTCGTAGCTCGTCGCGAGCGGCACGCCGTTGCGATCGAGGATCTCGCCGCGCTCGGCCGGCACGACCGTGGAGCGCGTCCCGGCGTCGTCGGCCATCGCGGCGTAGGCGCTGGTGTCGAATCCCTGGATCTGCAGGAGTCGGGCCCCGAAGGCCAGGAACACGACGAGCACGATCGCGAGGCTGATCTGCACGCGGCGCCGGACGACCCCGGCACGGCGCGCCCGGGTCGAGGCGGTCACGGCTGGCTCCCGGCCGGCGTGGGGACACCGATGATCTCGCCGGTGTCCGGCTTGAGGAAGACGGGGGTCTCGTTGGGGATCATGCCGATCGCGCTGGCGGCCGCCGCCAGCGACGCCGGGTTGGCCAGCCGGTCGGCCTCGTACTCGAGCTGCTGCTGCTGGACCGCGAGGCTCGCGGACTGCTCCTGCAGTCGCGCGAGCTCGAAGACCTGGTTCTGCAGGGCGGTGCTCAGGACGACCAGGCCCACGAGGCCCACCGACAGGATCGTGACGACCACGACGACGAACGGTGCACGCCGTGCCCGCGCCCGGGCGGGAGCCACGATGCGCAGGGCGCGCTCACGGGCCGCCCCGGCACGGGACAGGTCCCGGGTCGGAACGGCGGCGGTGCGGGCGGCGGGACGAGCCGCCGAACGTGCCGGTGCAGCGCTCATGACGGCACCGCCTGGGAAACAGCAACGGTACGCGTCACCGTCATGAGATCACCAGAGCTGTTCGCTCGCTGACGCTCGCTCATTCTCCTGCTCCCCTCATGCGGCAGCCACCCTCTCCACGGCCCGGACGCGCACGGACGCGGCCCGGGGATTGGCCTCGATCTCGGCGGGCGAGGCGACCTCGGCACCGCGGGTGAGGAGCTTGAACCGGGGGCGTTGGTCCTCCGGGACGATCGGCAGGTCACGCGGTGCCGTGCTCGTCGTCACCGCGCTGAGACCGCGCTTGGTGATGCGGTCCTCGAGCGAGTGGTACGACAGCACGACGACCCGGCCACCCACGTCGAGGACGTCGAGCGCGGCGGGCAACGCACGCTCGTACACCCGCAGCTCGTCGTTGACCTCGATGCGCAGGGCCTGGAACGTGCGCTTGGCCGGGTTGCCGCCCGTGCGCCGCGCCGCCTGCGGGATGCTCTCGCGCACGAGGTCGACCAGACGGGCGCTCGTCGTGAACGGCTCGGCCTCGCGCGCCCTCACGACGTTGTCGGCGATGCGCTTGGCGAACTTCTCCTCGCCGTAGACACGCAGGACGCGGGCAAGGTCACGGGCGTCGTACTCGTTGAGGACGTCAGCGGCGGTCAGCGGGCCGCTCGCGTCCATCCGCATGTCGAGGGGCGCGTCCTGGGAGTACGCGAAGCCGCGCTCGGCCTGGTCGAGCTGCATCGAGGACACCCCGAGGTCGAACAGCACCGCTGACACGGTCGGGGCGCCGGCCTCGGCGACGACCTGGGCGATGTCGTCGTAGACGGCCTCGACCGCCGTGAACCGGTCGCCGAACTCCGCGAG
Source organism: Actinomycetes bacterium (assembly GCA_023252095.1). Classification (GTDB taxonomy): domain Bacteria; phylum Actinomycetota; class Actinomycetes; order Propionibacteriales; family Nocardioidaceae; genus Aeromicrobium. Next base: position 3,281 of record JAHEXN010000239.1, read on the forward strand.
CCGCTCCCGGGCGATGCGCAGTGCGTTCGGGTCACGGTCGATGCCGATCACGCGCGCCCGCTCGAAGGTCTCGAGGAACGCGCGCGAGTGCCCGCCGAGTCCGAGCGTCGTGTCGACGACGACAGCGCGGTCCCCGGCGGCCTCGACGGCCGGGGTGAGCAGCTCGAGCACACGCTCGAGCGCCACCGGCACGTGGGACGGGGTGGTCATCGGCGCTCCTGGGGGAAGTCAGTGCGGACGGGGAAGGGGTTCTGCAGGTGCGGCCGTGGGTCCAGACCCCCGGCCGTGCGGTCCTGGCGCCGGGGAAGTGCGCCAGGGCTGCTCGGTCGGAGATCTCGCTCCACGGACGGCTCGTCGTGGGTCAGAAGAGGTCGAAGTCCTCCTCCTCGCCGAGGTTCGCGAAGGCCTCGTCCTGCTCGGCGGTGAACTGCGTCCAGCGCTGCTCGTCCCAGATCTCGATCCGGTCCATCGCGCCGATCACGGCACAGTCGCGCTCCAGCGAAGCCCACTCGCGCAGCAGGCCCGGGATCGCGATCCGTCCCTGCTTGTCGGGCACCTCGGTCGAGGCGCTCGCGTACAACGACCGCTGGAAGTAGCGCACCTGCCGGTTCGTGAACGAGGAGGCCCGCAGCTTCTGCGTGAGCTCGGAGAACGTCTCGGGCTTCCACCCGTAGATGCAGTTCTCCTGGCCCTTTGCCAGCACGACGCCCTCGTGGAACATCGCCCGGAACTTCGCCGGCAGGAAGATGCGGCCCTTCTCGTCGAGCTTCGGGGTGAACGTGCCGAAGAACTGCGCGGACTCGACGGTCACGGCGCACCTCCTCGACATCAGGCCGAGTCACCTCGGCTGCTCCCTTTTGCTCCACAGTACTCCACTTTGCACCACGCAGGCAGAGGAAGGCCGGTATTGCAGCGCGAAGAATCTGGGCGTGTCGCAGCCCACACGGTCAGAAATCGTCGAGAGGACAGGAAAAAACCGCGGTGGTGGAGCACCGGGGAGCGTCAGCGGCCGTCAACCCGGCGCTGGGCGCACGAAAAACGGACCGAACCCCCAGGGGTTCGGTCCGTCAGTGGAGCGGGGTGGAGCGGTCAGAAACCGCCGTTGTCGTCGCGGCGCTTCTGCCAGCGCTGCTCCATGCGCTCGACGAAGCTGCCGGACTTCTGGGGCCGGCCCTGGCTGGCTCGCGGGGACTGAGGACCGCTGGCACGGCTCACCGGCGGCGCGTCGGCGCCCGAGCCGAATCCGCGGCGCCAGGAGCCGACGAAGAGGTAGCCGCTGCCGATCATGAGCACGAAGCCGATGACCGCCAACCACGTGTAGGTCAGCATCGTGCCGTAGAAGAGGACGCCCAGGCCCGCGATGAATCCCACGGCGGCCAGCACGGCGAGACGACGGTTGCGTGCCTCCAGGGCCGACCCGCGCAGCGTCGAGGCGAAGGCCGGGTCCTCGGCAGCGAGCGACTGCTCGAGCTGCTGGAGAAGTCGGGCTTCCTCGTCTGACAGCGGCACGGTTGCCTCCTGAGCAATGGCGTTTGCCCAAAGTCTAGGCGCCCTTCGGTCACCCGACCACCCGGAGTCCGCACTAGGGTGCTCGCATGTCCCGGATCGTGGTCGTCGGCGCTGGCTTCGCGGGTCTCTCAGCCGCCGTCCGGCTCGCCAAGTCGCGCCACCACGTGACGCTCCTGGAGGCGTCCAACCGCGTGGGCGGCGCACTCCACGGGATCGAGGTCGACGGGCGCCGCTGGAACCTCCACCCGCAGGCCGTCACGGCACCCGGGGTGTTCCGCGACCTCTTCCGCAAGTCCGGCCGCACGATGGAGGCGAGCCTCGGCCTGACCCCTGCTCCCCCGCGACGACACGTCTTCGCCGACGGCTCGGTGCTCGACCTCCCCCACGGCCATCGCGGCGACCAGCACGACGCGATCGAGTCCCTCGTGGGCTTTGACACGTGGTCGCCGTGGGTCGACTCGCTCGGGGAGGTCTGGGAGGTGCTCCGTCGCCAGTCCTACGACCAGGTCCTGACGGGTCCCGGCGCCTTCGACCGGGAGGCGCGAAGGCTCCTGCACACGCGGCGGATGATGACGTCCTTCGGTCGCCGCAGCTTCGGTGACCCGCGCCTGCGCAA
>JAHEXN010000240.1 GCA_023252095.1 Actinomycetes bacterium
CCATCGAGGTGCCGTTCGACGAGTTCAAGCCCGCTCTCGACAAGGCCTACAAGTCCATCGGCTCGCAGATCCAGGTGCCCGGCTTCCGTCGTGGCAAGGTGCCGTCGGCCGTCGTCGACCAGCGCGTCGGTCGCGGCGTGGTCCTCGACGAGGCGATCAACGCCGCGCTTCCCGACTGGTACCGCGACGCTCTGCTCGAGACCGACCTGCAGCCCCTCGGCCAGCCCGAGATCGACCTCACCAAGTTCTCCGACGGCGAGGACATCGAGATCACCGCTGAGGTCGACGTGCGTCCCGAGGTCGAGCTTCCCGACCTGACCTCGGTCGAGGTCGAGGTCGCCGCGATCGAGGTCGCCGACGCCGACGTCGACGAGCAGCTCGAGGCGCTCCGCGAGCGCTTCGCGACCTACACGGGCGTCGAGCGTGCTGCGGAGAAGGGCGACCAGGTCACGCTCGACCTGGCGGCCGCGCACAAGGACGGCACGGTCATCGAGGACGCCACGGCGGAGGGCCTGCCCTACCGCGTCGGCGGCGCCGAGATGCTCGACGGCCTCGACGAGGCCGTCACGGGCCTCGAGCCCGGTGCCACCGCGACCTTCGCCACGACCCTCGTCGGCGGCGAGCTCAAGGACACCGAGGTCGACGTCACGGTCACCGTGACCGAGGTCAAGCAGACCGAGCTCCCCGAGCTCGACGAGGAGTTCGTCCAGATGGCGTCGGAGTTCGACACGCTCGACGAGCTCCGCGCCGACCTGCGCGAGCGCATCACGCGCGGCAAGCGCATGGAGCAGGCCGCCGAGGCCCGCGACCTCGTCCTCGACGAGCTGCTCAGCAAGGTCGAGGTCCCGCTGCCCGAGGCGCTCGTCGCCGAGGAGCTCGCGGCCCGCCGTCAGCAGATCGAGCAGCAGCTCGCCTTCTCCGGTGTCGCGTTCGAGCAGTACCTCGACGACCAGGAGCAGACGGCCGACGAGTTCGAGGCCGAGCTCGAGAAGTCGGTCCACGACTCGATCGTGTCGCAGTTCATCCTCGACCAGATCGTCAAGACCGACGAGATCGGCCTCGACGACAATGAGCTGACGCAGCACATCATGCGCCGCGCGCAGCAGTCCGGTGAGGACCCGAACTCCTACATCCAGCACATCATGGAGCACAACCACGTGCCCGAGATGGTCAGCGAGGTGCTGCGTGGCAAGGCGCTCGCGTCGCTCGTCGAGGGTGCCAAGGTCAAGGACTCCACCGGCGCCGACGTCGACCTCAAGGCCCTGCAGGCCGACGGCTCGCTGAAGAGCGAGGCCGACGCGGCCGCCGAGGCGGAGACGGCCGACAAGGCCTGACCTCCACCGCACTGCCAGCACGGGCGCTCCACCTCCGGGTGGAGCGCCCGTGCTGCATTCCGGTTCGCCGTCGCCACCTCGGCTGGTCGAGTGGGAGGCCGCCCGCGGCCGACCGTATCGAGACCCGGTCAGCCCTTGGTGGGCGTGAGGGTCGGGTGCGGGGGTCTCGATACGGGTGCTCGCAGAGCTCGCGCCCACTCGACCAACGGATGGTGCGGCACGGCGTGGTTGCTCTACCCCGGGTGACCAACGACGCGTCGGTTCCGTGTTGGCAACGCGAGGGTGTCCTTGCCACACTGAGTGACATGCCCACCGATCCCGCACGGACGACCGACGTCGCAGCGCTCGCGCTCGAGTACGGCGATCGGCTCGTGGTCGGCACCGTGCGCGACGTCCACCGCGCGGTCGCCCAGCGCGCGTTCCGGGCGACGCGGATCGTCGGAGGGCGGGTGCCGGAGTCCCTGCACGACGCCGTGGCCACCTCGATCTACGGCGCGATCAGTGGCGTGCTGCGCGTCTCGAGCGGCTCGGTGCGAGCGCTCTCCGCACGCGGCGTGGGCCGGCCCGTCGAGTCCACGCGGCTCGGCCGCGGTGTCGTCGCTGCGGTCAACGGTCTCGTGGGTGACGAGCTGCGCCGCCTGGACGACCCGCAGGCCATCACGATGGCGGTCAGGGTCGAGGGCGCCGACGTCCCGGTCACGGGCTGGCCGCTCGCGGAGGCCTTCCGCGACGCCTCCAGCCACCTGGTGGTGTTCCTCCACGGGCTGTGCGAGGACGACGAGTCCTGGAACCAGGGTCGACGCGCGCACGGCACGTCCTACGCCGACCGCGTCGCCGCCGAGACCGACGGCACCCCCGTCTTCGTCCGGTACAACACCGGCCTGCACATCTCGGAGAACGGCAAGCACCTCGATGCCCTCCTGCGCCAGCTCGTGGAGTCGTGGCCCGTGCGGGTCACCCGCCTGACCCTCGTCGGCCACTCGATGGGTGGCCTCGTCGCCCGTGCCGCCACCAACCACGCCACGGCCACGGGCGGCACCTGGACCGGGCTCGTCCGCGACGTCGTCTGCCTCGGCACGCCGCACGCCGGCGCCGTCCTCGAGAAGGCCGTGCACGCCGGTTCGCGGGTCCTCCGCTTCCTGCCCGAGTCGCGCCCCTTCGGGCACCTGCTCGACAGCCGCTCGGCCGGCATCGTCGACCTGCGGCACGGCTACATCAGTGCCGACGAGTGGGAGGGGCAGGACCTCACGGCCCGTTGGGGTCTCGACCGCATTGCGGCGGCTCCGCTCGCCCATGCCGAGTACCACTTTGTCGTGGCCACAATGGGCGCGACCCAGCGACACCCGCTCAGCGCTGTGCTCGGCGACCTGCTCGTGCACTTCTCGTCGGCCGCGGGCATCGGCCGCAGCGGCCCGATCGTCGACGGGGCGCGGTTCGAGTACATCCCGAGCGCGCACCACTTCGCGCTGCTCAACCACCCTCAGGTCGGCGACTGGCTTGTCGAGTGGATCAAGGCCTCCGGCCGCGAACGTCGCGCGATCCTCGCCGGCGAGGCCTGATCCGGTTTCACATACCGCTGGTATGTGGCGCCGGATTCGAGTAGGTTCCGGACATGGTCAACCGTGACATCATCACTGCCAGCATCGAGATCTCCGCGCCGCCGTCCGCGGTCTGGGCGATCGTCTCCGACCTGAAGCGCATGGGGGAGTGGAGCCCGCAGTGCCGCCGCATGATCGTCCGTGGCGGCGAGGTCAAGCAGGGCGCCCGCACGATCAACGTGAACCGTCAGGGCTGGAAGGTCTGGCCCACCCGCTCCTACGTGAAGGTGTTCGAGCCCGAGCGTGCCCTGGCCCTCAAGATCGCCGAGAACGGCACGATCTGGACGTACGAGCTCGAGCCCACCGCCACCGGCACGCGGCTCACCGAGTCCCGCACCGCACCGAACGGGGTCTCGAACGTGTCGAACTTCCTGACCAAGCACGTCCTCGGTGGCACCGAGCGCTTCGAGGCCGGCCTGCAGCGCGGCATCGAGGACACCCTCGCCCGCATCAAGCACGAGGCCGAGAAGACGACCGCGGGCCAGGCCGCCTGATGGCGCGACCCTACGTGGCCCCGCTCGTGGCCTCGATCGACGTCGACGCGAGCCCCGAGCGGGTCTGGAGCCTCCTGGAGGACCAGCGCCGCATGAACGAGTGGAGCGACGAGACCTGGAAGCAGGCCTTCATCGGCACGCCGCTGCGGGTCGGCACGATCAGCCTCAACCTCAACAAGCGCAAGGCTGCGGTCTGGCCGACCCTGAGCCGGTACCGCGAGGTCGTGCCGGGTCGTCGTCTCGCGTTCCAGGTCGTCGGGCCGGGCGCCACGTGGAGCTACGACCTCCAGCCGAACGACGACGGCGGCACGGTCGTGACCGAGACCCGGGTGCTCAAGAACAACCGGGCCACGTTCGCGTCGATCGCCACGGCGAACACGCTCCTCGGCGGCCTCGCCAACCACGAGGCCGAGATCCTCGCGGGCATGCACGCGACGCTCCAGCGCATCAAGGCCGAGGCTGAGCGAGGCTGACCGGCGCCGCCCCGGCGGATCGGGCGGGTACGCCCATGGCGAACAGGGCGTGTTTGCGCGTGTGTCGGGCCGATCGGCCAACTAGGGTCGGGGACGTGAACCCACTCGAAGCCCCCCAACACCTCGCGCACCGCATGTCCGCGCAGGCGGGTCCGTCCGACCTCGACGGCCACATCTACCAGCGCCTGCTCAAGGAGCGCATCGTCTTCCTCGGTTCGGAGGTGCGCAACGACAACGCGAACGCGATCTGCGCGCAGATGCTGCTGCTCAACGCCGAGAACCCCGAGGCCGACATCTCGCTGTACATCAACAGCCCCGGTGGATCGGTCGACGCGGGCATGGCGCTGTACGACACGATGCAGTTCATCTCCAACGACGTCGCCACGTTCGGCATGGGCCTGGCCGCCTCGATGGGGCAGTTCCTGCTGGCCGCCGGCACCCCCGGCAAGCGCTACGCCACGCCGCACGCGCGCATCATGATGCACCAGCCCTCGGGTGGCATCGGCGGTTCCGCCTCGGACATCAAGATCCAGGCCGAGCAGTCCATCCTGCTCAAGAAGCAGCTCAACCAGCTGCAGTCGGTCCACACGGGCCAGAGCATCGAGCAGATCGAGCTCGACTCCGACCGCGACCGCTGGTTCACGGCCGAGCAGGCCAAGGAGTACGGCTTCATCGACCACGTGGTCGCCAGCGCGAGGGAGATCAAGTCATGAGCTACTACATTCCGCAGTGGGAAGAGCGCACGTCGTACGGGTTCCGCCGGATCGATCCCTTCGCGAAGCTGTTCGAGGACCGCATCATCTTCCTCGGCACGCCGATCAGCGACGACGTCGCCAACGCCGTCATCGCCCAGCTCCTCAGCCTGCAGGTCATGGAGCCCGATCGCGACATCAGCATCTACATCAACAGCCCCGGTGGCTCGTTCACCGCCATGACGGCGATCTACGACACCATCCGGTACCTCAAGCCCGACGTGCAGACGTTCTGCCTGGGCCAGGCCGCCTCGGCCGCCGCGGTCCTGCTCGCCGCCGGCGCTCCGGGCAAGCGCTTCGCCCTGCCGAACGCGCGCATCCTGATCCACCAGCCCTACACCGAGGGCACGGGCGGGCAGATCTCCGACCTGGAGATCCAGGCCAACGAGATCCTGCGCATGCGCGAGCTCATGGAGCAGATGATCGCCGACGCCACCGGCAAGGACCGCGCCGAGGTCAGCAAGGACGTCGACCGCGACAAGATCCTCACGGCACAGCAGGCGCTCGAGTACGGGATCATCGACCAGGTCCTCGACACGCTCAAGGTCCCCGCGGTCTGAGCGACACGCGGCCCGGGACGACGTGACACACGTCGCGTTCGCCCCGGGCCGCGGCTAGGCTGGACGACAGCTTGAGGAAAGGAACACTCCGTGGCGCGCATCGGTGAAACGGCCGATCTGTTGAAGTGCTCGTTCTGTGGAA
>JAHEXN010000010.1 GCA_023252095.1 Actinomycetes bacterium
GGGCGTGGCCTTCGCGCTCCAGCAGATCTTCGCGCCCGGACTGTTCGGCGACTCCGAGAGCGACACGAAGAAGGGCACGGAGCTGCAGGTCCAGCGTGCCCCCGGGGTCGAGGTGCCGCAGGGCCAAGAGGTCACGGCCGTCTACACGATCGAGAACCGTGAGCGGAAGGAGGTCGAGATCTCGTCGGTCGAGATCACCTTCCTCCGGGTCGAGGGCGGCGGCCCTGAGTGCACGGGCGCCAGTCGTGCGGGCGTCCAGGCAAAGGTCGAGAACCGCCTCGTCGGCAAGCGCATCGACCGTCAGAGCGACTACGACTTCGACGTCATCTACGAGGGTCGCGACACGCCCGTCCCCGACTGCGTGGGCGCCACGATCCAGGCCGAGGTCGAGGTCCGGGTCGTCCCCTACGTCTACGAGTGACGGAGCCCGCGTGACCGTGCACGACGACTCGTCTCCCTCGGCCGAGAACCCGGCCGAGGGGCTCCTCGAGGTGCTCGCACGCCGGTTCCTCACGACCGACGAGGCCCGCCCCGAGAAGGTCGCGCGCTGGCACGCGAGGGGCCGTCGCACGGCTCGCGAGAACATCGCCGACCTCGTCGACCCGGGCTCCCTCGTGGAGTACGGGCGTTTCGTGACGGCCGCGCAGGAGTCCCGCCGCGCGCTCGCCGACCTGGTCGTCGAGACGCCCGCCGACGGCATCGTCGGCGGCACCGCCACGGTCGACGGGCGGCCGTGCGCCGTGCTGTCGTACGACTACCTCGTGATGGCCGGAACCCAGGGCATGCGCGGACACCGCAAGTCCGACCGCCTGATCGACCTCGCCGGACGCATGCGCCTGCCCACGGTCTTCTTCACGGAGGGCGGTGGCGGGCGTCCGGGCGACACCGACATCCCGCTGGTGTCGGCGCTCGACGTCGGCTCGTTCGCCCTGTGGGCCGAGCTCCAGGGAGTCGCGCCTCGCATCGCCGTGGTCTCGGGGCGGTGCTTCGCCGGCAATGCCGTGATCGCCGGCTGTGCGGACCTGCGCGTCGCGACGCCTGACGCCAACCTCGGCATGGCCGGTCCGGCGATGATCGCCGGCGGCGGGCTCGGCACCTTCACTCCCGAGGAGATCGGCCCCGTGTCCGACCAGGCGCCGAACGGGGTCCTGGACGTCGTCGTGGCTGGCGAGGCCGAGGCCGTTGCTGTGGTGCGCGAGGTGCTGGCGCTGCTCGACGGTCCTGGTCCGCGGAGCGCACCTGCCGACGCGGAACACCTGCGCAGCGCTCTGCCCGACAACGACCGCGAGGCCTTCGACGTGCGCGGGGTCGTGGAGTCGCTCGCCGACCCGGACACGGTCCTGTGGCTGCGGGACGCCTTCGCTCCCGAGCTGGTCACCTGTCTGGCACGCATCGACGGCCTGCCCGTCGGCGTCGTCGCCAACCAGTCCACGCACCTGGCCGGAGCCCTCACGACAGGGGCGTCGTCGAAGGCCGCCGACTTCCTCGACCTGTGCGAACGCTGGCGCCTCCCGGTGGTCTCGCTCGTCGACACCCCGGGATTCATGGTGGGACCCGAGGCCGAGCGCACGGGGCTCGTGCGTGAGGCGGCCCGCATGGTCACGGCCGGTGCGCGGCTCACGGTCCCGCTCGTCGGCGTCGTGATCCGCCGCGGCTACGGCCTGGGAGCCCAGGCGATGCTCGGCGGCAGCACCCACCGTCCCCACCTCACGGTGGCGTGGCCGGGAGCCCATCTCGGGGCGATGGGGCTGGAGGGCGCCGTGCGCCTGTCGCTGGCGCACGAGCTCGCCGCGATGCCCGAGGGCGAGCGGGAGGCCGCCGTGGCGCAGCACACCGCCGAGCTGCGCAAGCACGCCAGCGCGCTCAACGTCGCGCGCGTCTTCGAGATCGACGACGTGATCGACCCGGCCGAGACAGCCGCAGTCATCGCGGCGACCCTGCGCGCGGCGTCAATCGTGGGCTGAGCCCGGCGAGCCGGGCTCGCTCGGGAGCTGCTCCCGGCTCGACACGCCGATCACGAGCGCCCCCGTGCCCGCGATGGCCAGGACCAGCACCAGGAAGCGCTGGCTCGCGATGTCGTCGCGGCACGTCGCGCCGAAGGACTCGGCGTCGAAGCCGTCCTCATCCTCGACCGTGGTTCCATCGTCGGTCACGGCCGCGAAGTTCGGCGCGAACGCGTTGCCGCAGTCGAGGTCGCCGTCCTGGCCGACCGTGGTGAACCCCGTCCACGCCACCGCGACCAGGAACCCGACCGCAGCGACCCGCGCGATGTAGCGCCATCCCGTCATGCGCACACCCTAGGGCTGTCGGCGTCAGCCCCGGAACACCGAGACGGCCCAGTCGCTCTCACTCGTGAACGGGTCCAGGTTCCACGTGCCGAACCGGTGCTCGAGCCTCCACCCGGTCGCCGCAGCGTCCTGGTCCAGGTCATGAAGCGTGTAGGCCCGGTCGACGTGGAAGCCGAAGACGGCCCGCCCGCTCGGCACGAGCACGCTGGCCATGGCGCCCAGGATCGAGCGCTCGGTGCCAGGCTGCACGAACGGCATGACGTTTCCGGTGCACACGACGAGGTCGAAGGGGCCGCCGACGTCCGGAGCCAGGTCGACCAGGTCGAGCACGCGGAGGTCGGCCTCCGGGTGCTGCTCGCGTCCGGCATCGATCAGGAGCGGATCGGCATCGACACCGATGACCCGGTGGCCGCGGAGACCGAGCGCGTGAGTGATCCGACCCGCCCCGCAGCCGGCGTCCAGGATCGAGCTGCCGGGTGACGCCATCGCGTCGATGAGTCGGGCCTCGCCGTCGATGTCCGCGCCGTCGGCGGCGATCCGCACGAAGCGCTGCGCGTACTCGCGACGCTGCCGCTCGCTGCGTTCGGTGAACCACCGTGTCGAGCTCGACTGACCCATGGCGCCGATCCTGCCACGGTGGTGACACGGTGGGGCAATGAAAGAAACGGCAGGCCTTTCGGCCCGCCGTTTCCGTGTCCGAGGGGGGACTTGAACCCCCACGCCCCATTAAGGGCACTAGCACCTCAAGCTAGCGCGTCTACCATTCCGCCACCCGGACGTGTGACTCGCTGCTCCCGCCTGACCGGCTTCGGCAGCGCGTGCCACCTTAGCAAAGACCTGCGCCGGTTCCGAACTGGGTCCCCGCTCTCATCCGAGGTGCGACAGCGTGTGGATCACGAGCCCCGCGAGACCGCCCACGACGGTGCCGTTGATCCGGATGAACTGCAGGTCGCGACCGACGTGCAGCTCGATCCGCTGCGCGGTCTCGACGCCGTCCCAACGGGCCACGGTCGCCGAGATGACGGTCGCGAGCTCGTCGCCGTGACGCTCCACGGCGTAGGACGCGACGTCGGCGGCGAGGTCGTCAACCCGGGCCGCGAGCTTCTCGTCGGTCTGGAGCCGACGGCCGAGGGCCTCGACCTCCTCGACGGCACGGCGGCGCAGCAGCCCGTCCTCGACGAGCGCCTCGGTCAGCGCTCCCTTGAGCGACGTCCAGAGCGAGACCGCGGTGGCGACGACCTGGGGCTGGCTCAGCACGCGTTCCTTGAGCCGGTCAGCCCGCTCGCGCGTGGCCGGATCGTGCTGCAGGTCGTGGGCCAGCTGGGTCAGCCAGTGGTCGAACGCGGCCCGCGCCCGGTGGTCCGGGTCGTCGCGGATCTCGGCGACCCAGCGCACGGCCTCGAGGTGGAGACGTGCCGCGACGCGGTCGTCGACCCACTGCGGGGTCCACCACGGCGCACGTTGCTCCACGATCTGGGCGACCTCCGCCTCGTTGCTCACGAGCCAGCGGTGCAGCTCCTCGGCCACGAGGTCGACCAGCCCGGTGTGGGCCCCGTCGCGCACGATCTCGGACACCATCTGACCGACCGCCGGACCCATCGGCTCCGCCGACAGCTTGGGCACCATGACGTCGCGCACGAGGGCCTCGACGTCGTCGTCGCTGATGCGGTCGAGCCCGTGCGCCGCGATGCGGGAGCCCGCACGCACCAGGCGTTCCGCGTGGCCCGGCTCCAGGAGCCAGGAGGCGGCGCGGTCCGCCACCCCCACCGCCATCAGCCGCTCGCGCACGACCGCGGGCTGCAGGAAGTTGTCGACCACGAAGTCCTGCAGGCTCTCCCCCAGCGACTCCTTGCGCCGCGGGATGATCGCGGTGTGCGGGATCGGGATCCCGAGCGGGTGACGGAACAGCGCGGTGACCGCGAACCAGTCGGCGATCGCGCCCACCATGGCGGCCTCGGACGTCGCGTTGACGTACGCGACCCAGCCCTCGCCGTCGCGGGTCAGGACGAACACGATCGCGGCCACCACGAGCAGCGAGGTCGCCAGCGTCCGCATCCGGCGCAGGGAGCGCTTCCGTTCGACGTCCTTGCCCGAGAGCTCGGCGGGCATGGCGAACGACGACGTCGTCTCGGCGGGCATTCCCGCAGCGTATCGACGGACCCGGCGATCGGCTCGTCGCTGCGTAGACTCCGGACGTGAGCTTCAACGACAACGCCCGGCTCGACACCAGCCAGGTGCTCGGCGGCAAGGGCGGCGCGATCGCTGGCGGAGGAGTAGGCGGCATCATCCTGCTGCTCGTGTTCGTGTTCCTCGGCGGCGGTTCCGGCTCCGGCCCGCTGCCGTTCGACCCGTCCCAGGTGCTGCAGGGCGGCTCGGGCGAGACCGTCGACGTCTCCCAGTGCCAGACCGGGGCCGACGCGAACAGGTCCGACGTGTGCCGCATCGTCGGCACCGTCAACAGCGTTCAGGACTACTGGGCCGACGCCCTGCCGGCCGACGCGGGCGTCCCCTACCGCGAGGCCCAGACCGTGATCTTCTCCGGCTCCACGCAGTCGGCCTGCGGCACCGCGTCGGCGGCGGTCGGCCCGTTCTACTGCCCGGCTGACGAGCAGGTCTACATCGACGCGACGTTCTTCGACGAGCTCTCGGGACGCTTCGGCGCCGACGGCGGCAACCTGGCCCAGATGTACGTCGTCGCGCACGAGTACGGGCACCACGTCGAGCAGATCCTCGGCGACCTGGACGCGAGCCAGCAGGACCGCTCCACGGGACCCACGAGCGCTGGCGTCCGGGTCGAGCTGCGGGCCGACTGCTTGGCCGGGGTCTGGGCCCACCACGCGGCCACGACCGAGGACGCCGACGGCGTCACGCTGATCAAGCCGCTCACGCGCGACGACATCGACTCTGCCCTCTCCGCCGCCTCGGCCGTGGGCGACGACCACATCCAGGAAGAGCTCGGCGGCGGCACTGTCGACCCCGACTCCTGGACGCACGGCTCGAGCGAGCAGCGGCAGCGCTGGTTCCTCGCCGGCTACGAGTCCGGCACGATCGAGTCCTGCGACACGTTCGGCACCGACGACCTGTGAGCGTCGAGACGTCCGCCGACCCGGTGCCCGACCGGCGTCGGGTCCGGGCCGAGATCTGGATCGTCCTGGGGCTCTCCCTGGGCCAGTCGGCCGTCTACGCCGTCCTGAGCCTCGTCGTGAAGCTGACGAACGGCGGCCTGCGCGAGTCGACGGCCTCGCTCAACGCGTCGCGGGCCGACCAGCAGTGGCTCGACCTGACCCTGCAGGTGCTGTCGATCGTCTTCGCGCTCGTCCCGGTGTTCCTCGCGATCTACCTGCTCGCAGGGCGGTCGATCGGGCTCGACCGTCGCTCCCCCTGGCGTGACACGGCGGTCGGTGCCCTGCTGGCCCTCCTGATCGGCGTCCCGGGGCTCGGGCTGTACGTCGCCGGGCGGGCGCTCGGCGTCACCGCCGAGATCGTCACCGCGCCCGACACCGTCTACTGGTGGACCGTCGTGATCCTGGTCGCCGCAGCGCTGCAGAACGGCCTGCTGGAGGAGGTCGTGGTGGTGGGCTACCTCCACGAGCGGCTCCGCGACCTCGGCTGGGGCATGTGGCCCGTCATCGTGACGAGTGCGTTGATCCGTGGCAGCTACCACCTCTACCAGGGATTCGGTCAGGCGGTCGGCAACGTCGTGATGGGTCTCGTGTTCGGCTGGTGGTACCAGCGCACCGGCCGGGTCATGCCGCTCGTCATCGCCCACACGCTGCTCGACGTCGTCGCCTTCGTGGGCTACCTGGCGCTCGGTGACGCCCTGGGGCTGCGGTGAACGCAGCAGTGCCTCCGTCCTACGCTGGAGGGATGTCACTTCCGTCCCTCGAGCGCGCCGTGTGGGCCGCGCCGATGGCCGGTGGCGTGTCCGCACCGGCGCTCGTGGTGGCCGTGGGTCGAGGCGGCGGCCTCGGTCAGCTGGCGGCGGGCTACCTCGCCCCCGGTGCCCTGGAGTCCCACGTCCGCGAGGTCCAGGCTTCAGGAGTCGCCTTCGGTGTCAACGTCTTCGTCGCCGAGACGCTGGACGAGGTGGGCGAGAGCGGCGCCGTGTCCGCGTATCGCCGTCGCCTGAAGCCTCTGGCGGACGCCCTCGGAGCAGCACTCCCCCAGCCTGACTGGACCGACACCGACCACTACCGCGAGAAGATCGACCTCCTCGCGCGGCTCGCGCCGGCGGTCGTCTCGTTCACGTTCGGCTGTCCCGAGGTCGCCGACGTCCGGCGCCTCCAGGAGGCAGGCTCCGCCGTCGTGGTGACCGTCACGACCGTCGAGGAGGCGCGGGCTGCCGGCGAAGTCGGTCCTGACGCCCTGTGCGTCCAGGGTTCCGAGGCCGGCGGGCACCGCGGCGTGTGGGACCGGCGTGCTCCCGCGTCCTCGACCCCGCTCGTCGAGCTCCTGCACGAGGTCCGCAGCGTCTCCGACCTGCCGCTGGTCGGTGCCGGCGCGATCATGTCGGCCGATCACGCCGCCGCGGTCCTCGACGCAGGGGCCTTTGCCGTCCAGGCAGGGACGGCCTTCCTCCTGGCGGACGAGGCCGGCACACGCCCCGCGCACCGCCGCGCCCTCGGCGAGACGCACCGCCGATCCACCGTGACCCGCGCGTTCTCGGGCCGTCTCGGCCGCGGTCTCACCAACACCTGGACCGAGACGGTCACCGACGCTCCCGCCACGTTCCCGGTCGTCGACCAGCTCACCAAGCCGCTCCGGGCGCGAGCCGGAGCCCTCGACGACCCCGAGCACCTCAATCTGTGGGCAGGAACGGGCTGGCGCCAGGCTCGCCCGGGACCCGCCGCCGAGATCCTCCGCGAACTCGATCCCGGAACCCGCGCACGATGAGGCTCGAGTTCGACGACGCACTGCCGATCTCGGCCCGCCGCGACGAGATCGCCGAGGCGATTCGCGACCACCAGGTCGTCGTCGTGGCCGGCGAGACCGGCTCGGGCAAGACCACCCAGCTGCCGAAGATCGCTCTGGGCCTGGGACGCGAGAAGATTGCGCACACGCAGCCTCGCCGGATCGCGGCGCGCTCGGTGGCCAAGCGCATCGCCGAGGAGTGCGGGGTCGAGCTCGGGGCCGAGGTCGGCTACGCCGTGCGGTTCGACGACCAGAGCTCGGCGGCGACGCAGGTCAAGCTCGTGACCGACGGCCTGCTCCTGCAGGAGATCCACCACGACCGGGAGCTGCGCCGCTACGACACGATCATCGTCGACGAGGCCCACGAGCGGTCGCTCTCGATCGACTTCCTGCTCGGCTACCTGCGCCAGCTGCTCCCCCGTCGACCCGACCTGAAGCTCGTCATCACGTCGGCCACGATCGACGTCGAACGGTTCGCCGAGCTGTTCGACGGCCCGGTCATCGAAGTCAGCGGCCGCACGTATCCCGTGGAGGTCCGCTACCGGCCCCTGCATCAGACGGTGGAGGGCGACCCGGACGCCGGAGATCTGCTCGACGGCATCGCCGCCGCGGTCGAGGAGCTGCCCCGCGACGGCGACATCCTGGTGTTCCTGCCGGGCGAGCGCGACATCCGTGACGTCGACGAGCACCTCTCCGGCAAGAAGTACCGCAACACCCAGATCCTGCCGCTGTTCGGACGCCTGTCCTCGGCCGACCAGCAGAAGATCTTCTCGTCCCACCCGGGCCGACGCATCGTGCTGTCGACCAACGTGGCCGAGACCTCGCTGACCGTCCCCGGCATCCGCTACGTGATCGACCCCGGGCTGGCACGGATCTCCCGGTACAGCCAGCGTCTCAAGGTGCAACGGCTCCCGATCGAGCCCATCTCGCAGGCCAGTGCGGCCCAGCGCGCCGGCCGATGTGGGCGTGTCGCCGACGGCATCTGCATCCGCCTGTACGCCGAGGACGACTTCGAGGGACGTCCGGAGTTCACCGACCCGGAGATCCAGCGCACGAACCTGGCCTCGGTCATCATGCAGATGGCCTCGCTCGACCTCGGACCGATCGAGGAGTTCGGGTTCCTCGACCCGCCCGACTCGCGCTCGGTCGCCGACGGTGTCAACCTCCTGCGTGAGCTGAACGCCGTCGTCGACGCCAAGGACGGCACGCTGCGCCTGACCCGCCTCGGGCGCACGATGTCGCGGATGCCGGTCGACCCACGCCTGGCCCGCATGATCGTGGCGGCCGACCGCCTGGGCTGCCTCAGTGACGTCCTGGTCATCGTCGCGGCGATGTCGATCCAGGACCCGCGGGAGCGTCCGCTCGAGAAGCAGCAGGCCGCCGACGAGAAGCACGCGCGGTTTCGCCAGCCCGACTCCGACTTCCTGTCGTGGCTCAGCCTGTGGACCTACCTGCGCGAGCAGCGCGACGTGATGTCGCACTCGAAGTTCCGGGCGATGTGCAAGGCCGAGTTCCTCCACTACCTGCGGGTCCGGGAGTGGCAGGACGTCCATGCGCAGCTGCGCCGCACGGTGCGCGACCTGGGCATGAAGGCGGGCGACAAGACGGTCCGGCTGGACGGCGCGGACGCTGACACGATCCACCGCGCACTGCTGACCGGACTGCTCTCGCACGTCGGCCTGCGTGAGGCCGACGGCAAGGAGTACGCCGGGGCTCGTGGCGCACGGTTCATGGTCTTCCCAGGCTCGGGTCTCGCGAAGAAGCCTCCCGCGTGGGTCATGGCCGCCGAGCTCGTCGAGACGACACGTCTCTGGGCGCGCACGGCCGCGCGCGTGCAGCCGGAGTGGATCGAGGAGGCCGCACCGCACCTGGTCAAGCGTCAGTACGCCGAGCCGCACTGGTCCACCAGGCGCGGCTCGGCCATGGCGCGCGAACGGGTGCTGCTCTACGGGCTGCCCGTCGTCGCCGACCGGCTGGTTCCGCTGTCCCGTTTCGACGCGCCGCTGGCGCGCGAGCTCTTCGTGCGGCACGCGCTCGTGCAGGGCGAGTGGCGCACCAACCACCGGTTCTGGGAGCACAACCAGGCACTGCTCGCCGAGGTCGACGCGCTCGAGTCGCGCGTGCGCCGCCGCGACCTCCGGGTCGACGACGAGACTCTGTTTGCCTTCTACGACGAGCGCATCCCGGCCGACGTCGTCTCGACCCGGCACTTCGACGGATGGTGGAAGAAGGCACGGCGCGAGACGCCCGAGCTGCTCGACCTGACGACCGCCGATCTCGTGCAGACCGACGCCGACGCGGACGCCTTTCCGACGGAGTGGTTCTCCGACGGTGCGCCGATGCCCCTCACGTACACCTTCGCGCCGGGCACGGTCGACGACGGCGTCATGGTCGACGTGACGCTCGAGCAGCTCCCGGGGCTCGACGACGCGGCGTTCGGGTGGCAGGTCGAGGGCCACCGGCGCGACCTGGTCGAGGCGCTGGTGCGCTCACTGCCCAAGGCGCTTCGACGTGAGTTCGTCCCGGTGCCCCAGGTCGTGGGTGAGGTGCTGGACCAGCTCGACCCGTCCCGGGGCTCGGTCACCGACGAGCTCGCCCGGGTGCTCTCGGCCCGCGGTGGCAGCGTCGTCCGCGCCGATGACTTCGACCCCTCGTCGTTGCCAGACCACCTGCGGGTCAAGTTCCGGGTGCTGGACGACTCGGGTGAGGAGGTCGCTCGCGGGCACGACCTCGACGAGCTCCGCGAGCGGCTCCGTCCGCGCCTGAGGGAGCAGCTCCAGGACGCGACGGGCGGCCTCGAGCGGTCGGGTGAGCGTGCGTGGGTGTTTGGCACAGTTCCGGCGGAGGTCACGGCGGGGCGACAGACCGGTTACCCGGCCCTCGTCGACGAAGGCGCCTCGGTCGGCCTGCGCGTGCTCGACTCCTCCGCCGAGCAGCGGGCCGCAGGCATTCGGGGCCAGGCGCGGCTGATGTCCTTCGACTTGCCCTCGGTGGTGCCGACGATCGGGCGCACCCTCGACACTCGGGCGAAGCTCACGCTGCAGACCGGGCCGTACCGCGACGCTGCCGAGGTCATCGAGGCGTGCTGGCTCGCGGCGCTCGACCACCTCGTCGAGCGGCACGGCGGTCCGGTCTCCGACGAGGAGGGCTTCGCGAAGCTCACCGAGGTCGTGCGTCAGGAGGTCTTCGACGTGACGCAGCGGGCCGTGACCCACGTGATCCGCGCCTACGACCGGCTCGGTGACGTGCGGCCCGGCGCCGACGAGGCCGGCGAGGACGTGCGGGTCCAGCTGTCCTGGCTCGTGTATACGGGATTCGTCCGCGACATGGGCATCGACCGGCTCCCGCGCCTCGCGATCTACCTGCAGGCCGCCGCGACGCGGCTTCAGACGGCCGGGACCCCCGCAGCGTTGCTGGAGGCCCAGGACCTCGAGGCCGAGTTCCACCGGAGGTCTGCCGAGCTGCGCGAGTGGCAGCGCCTGACCCCCGAGGTCCAGAAGGTGAGGTGGGCGTTGGAAGAGCTCCGAGTCAGCATCACGGCGCAACGTCTGGGAACCGCCCACCCCATCAGCCTCAAACGCATGCGAGCACTCCTGGACACCCTCCCCACCCCGTAGGCCCGCAAGATGTAGACACCTTGACCCCCAGATCGCGCAGATTCGGGTGTCAAGGTGACCACATCCAGGCGGGCTGGGGATGGCGGCGTTGTCGCCAGAGGCGACCTCGTGTTCCGTCGGTGGATGGCCGTGGTCGGGTACGACGGTCGCCACCACATGACGGACTCAGCCCAGTGGCAGCACGACCTGATCCGACGGGCACGGCTCGAGGCCGCAGGCTGGACCGTCATCGTCGTCACGGCCGCCGACATGGCCCGACCGCACACCGTGCCGCACCGGGTGCACCGGGAACTGGTGGCGAACGGCTACCGGGATCCAGCACCCGTGACGAGCGGGCAGTGGATGAAGTGGTTCGCCCCGTCAACGCAGGATGTGGTCACCTTGACCCGCAGATCGGCGTGATGCGCGGGTCAAAGTGACCACATCTTGGTGGGCCAGGTACGGCTGGGGTCAGGCGACGTCGAGGAGGTCGATCACGAAGACCAGGGTCTTGCCGGACAGGCGGTGGCCGCCGCCGGCCGGGCCGTAGGCGAGCTCGGGCGGGGCGACGATCTGGCGGCGACCGCCGACCTTCATGCCGGGGATGCCCTGCTGCCACGCGGCGATCAGGTTGGGGAGCGGGAAACGCGCCGACTGGCCGCGGTCCCAGGACGCGTCGAACTGCTCGCCGGTCTCGAACTCGACACCGACGTAGTGGACGTCGACGACGCCGCCGGCAACGGCCTCGGCGCCCTCGCCCTCGACGAGATCGGTGACCGTCAGCTCGGTCGGGGGCGGGCCGGGGATGAAGTCAACTTCAGGCTTGGAGGTCATGCTTCGATCCTGTCACACGAGCGACACGACCTCACGACAGGCAGAATGGACGCATGCGAGCCACCGTCCTCCACGCGCCCGGCGACATCCGTCTCGACACCCTCCCCGACCCGGACCTGCAGGACGACACCGACGCGGTCGTGCGCGTCGTCGCCGCCTGCGTCTGCGGCTCGGACCTGTGGCCCTACCGCGGCGTGAACGCCGCCACGGAGCCGAGCAAGATCGGTCACGAGTTCATCGGCGTGGTCGAGCGGGTGGGATCGGCCGTCGCGCAGGTCAACGAGGGCGACTTCGTGATCGCCCCGTTCCTCTACAGCGACAACACCTGCGCGCACTGCGCCGCCGGCGTGCAGACCTCCTGCGTCAACGGTGGAGGCTACGACGGCTGCCAGGCCGAGCTCGTGCGGGTCCCGTGGGCTGACGGCACGCTCGTCACGGTCCCCGGTGACGTCGACGAGGCGCTGCTCCCCCACCTCCTGACACTCTCGGACGTGTTCCCCACGGGCCATCACGCAGCCGTCTCGGCTGGCGTCACGGCCGGCAGCACCGTCGCGGTCGTCGGTGACGGTGCGGTCGGCCTCTCGGCCGTGCTAGCCGCGAAGCGTCTCGGCGCCTCCACCGTCATCGCGATGTCGCGCCACGAGCCGCGCCAGGAGGTCGCCCGCCGGTTCGGCGCCGACCACGTCGTCGAGACGCGCGGCAAGGAGGGTGCTGAGGCGGTCAAGGAAATTCTCGGGGGCATCGGTGCCGACGCCGTGCTCGAGTGCGTCGGCACGGGCGACTCGATGAAGCAGGCGTTCCGGGCGGTCCGTCCCGGTGGCACCGTGGGCTACGTCGGCATGCCCCACGACGTCGAGCTCAACGTCCCGGTCATGTTCTTCACGAACACGGGCCTGCGCGGTGGCGTCGCCCCGGTGCGCGCCTACCTCGACGATCTGCTGCCCGACGTGCTGTCGGGTGGGATCACGCCGGGCGAGGTGTTCGACCTGTCGCTCCCGCTCGACCAGGTGGCCGACGGCTACCGCGCGATGGACGAGCGCACCGCGATCAAGTCCTACCTGTCGATCTAGGTCGGAAGATCGCGCGTCTCGACCACGGCGGACGGTGACAGGGGCCCGTACACGTGCGGGTACTCGTCGTCGCCGACCGGGTCGAGGCGCCACGGCACGTCGAGCAGGTCGGTCTCGATCACGAGCAGCACGAGGTCTGACGGATCGACGTCGGCGTAGTAGCGCTCGATGACCCCGGCGACCTGGTCGGCGCGGGAGGCGTGGAGGAAGCCCTCCTCGGCGATCGTGCGCCCACGGGTCGACCACGTGTAGGCGCCGGACTCGAGCGTCGCCGCCCAGTGCTCACGGAACGCCGTGTGGAAGATCTGCACGTCAGAGCGCCTCGGCGCGGTCGTTGAACCGGCGGAGCAGGCCCACGAACACGTCGATGTCGTCGCCCTCCCAGTCGTCCAGCAGGCGCACCAGGCGCTCGTGCGTCTCGGACCGGTAGTCGCGAAGTCGCGCGGCCGCGGCCTCGGTGGGCACCAGGAGGCGCGCCCGGCCGTCGCTGGGGTCGGGGTGCTGCTCGACGAGCCCGTAGTTGACCAGCGCCGCGACGGCGCGGCTGGCCGTGGACTTGTGCACGCCCATGGCCTCGGCGAGGTCGGCGCCGCGCACCTGACCGGGCGCGTCGCAGATCGCGAGGAAGAACAGGTACGTGCTGTAGTCGAGGTCGCGATGGAGCCCGGAGAGGATCTGGACCGAGCGCCGGCGGATCCGCTGGACCAGACGCGTCAGCTCGAGCTCGAGGTCGACGTCGGCGGAGGACATGCGTCCAACCTACCGAAGCCGACCCCGAGCCCGAGCCGTCAGGCGGGGTCCTGCGTCACGCCTACTTGAGCTGCGTCGACGACAGGTTCAGCAGACGGCGCGCCACGATGAGCTGCTGGATCTGCTGGGTGCCCTCGAAGATGTCGAGGATCTTGGAGTCGCGCGACCACTTCTCGAGGAACTCGGTCTCGCTGTAGCCCAGCGTGCCGGCCAGCTCGACGCACTTCAGCGTGATGTCATTGCCGACGCGCCCGGCCTTCGCCTTGGCCATCGACGCCTCCATGGAGTTGGGCTTGCGGTTGTCCGCGAGCCACGCCGCCTCGAGGGTCAGCAGGAGTGCTGCCTCCCAGTCGGCCTCCATCTGCAGGAACGTGGCCGCGGCGTACGACTGCGACGTCGCGGGACGGTCGTAGTCGATGTCGACGCCGGCCTTCTCCAGCAGCTCACGGATGAGCTCGAGCGAGGCACGGGCACAGCCGACGGCCATGCCAGCCACGAGCGGACGCGTGTTGTCGAACGTGGCCATGGCTCCGGCGAAGCCCTGCTTGACGTCGACCTCGGGGCTACCGAGCAGGTTCGACTCGTGCACCCGGCAGTTGTCGAGCACGATGACCGCGGTGTCGGACGCCCGGATGCCGAGCTTGTGCTCGAGGCGCTCGACCCGGATGCCCGGGGTGTCCTTGCTGACGACGAAGGACTTGATCGCGGCGCGGCCGAGGCTCTTGTCGAGCGTGGCCCAGACCACGACCGAGTCGGCCCGGTCGCCCGAGGTCACGAAGATCTTCTCGCCGTTGAGGACGTAGTGGTCGCCGTCCTTGACCGCCGTGGTCTTGATGGCGGCCGAGTCGGAGCCGAAGCTCGGCTCGGTGATCGCCATCGCGGACCACGTGCCCTTGAACTTCTCGAGCTGCTCGTCGGTCGCGACCGAGGCGATCGCGGAGTTGCCCAGACCCTGACGGGGCATCGAGAGCAGGAGGCCGACATCGCCCCAGCACATCTCGATGACCGACAGCACCGAGCTCATGTTGGTGCCGTTCTTGACCTTGTTCTTGGCCTTCTTGCCGTCGGCGTCGTCCTCACCGCGGCGGACACCGGCAGCACCGGCGCCCTGCCCCTGGCCGGAGTCGCTCATGCCGTCGATCAGCGAGGCGAGAAGGTCGAGCTCCTTGGGGTAGGCGTGCTCGGCGAGGTCGTACTTGCGGGAGTTGGCGCGCAGGAAGTTGTCGGCGACCTGGTTGGCCTGGTCGACGAAGGCGCGGAACTTCTTGGGGGTGTCGAGATTGATCATGATGAGTTCTCCGTCCTCAGACGAGGACTGCTCCTTCCATCAGGCCGACGGCCCGCAGGTCGCGGTACCACCGCTCCACCGGGTGCTCCTTGACGAAGCCGTGTCCACCGAGCAGCTGCACGCCGTCGGTGCCGATCTTCATGCCGTA
The DNA here is from genome assembly GCA_023252095.1 of Actinomycetes bacterium. Taxonomy (GTDB): domain Bacteria; phylum Actinomycetota; class Actinomycetes; order Propionibacteriales; family Nocardioidaceae; genus Aeromicrobium. The sequence goes on from JAHEXN010000010.1 coordinate 14,886, forward strand.
CTCGGCCGCGAGCTTGCGGGCGAGCGCGACCTCACGGGCGTAGGACTGACGCTGCTCGGCGCGCGATGCGGCCTTCAGCGTGACCAGGCGCATGCCCTCGAGCTCGATCGCGATGTTGGCCACCATGAAGGCGACCGACTGGCGGTAGGCGATCGGCTCGCCAAACGCCTCGCGGCCCACGACGTACTCCTTGGTGTAGTCGAGCACGGCCTTGGCCGTGCCCAGCGCGAGCGCCGACCAGCCCAGGCGCGCCAGGCGGATGGCCTCGCGGTAGTCGTCCTCCGCGCCATCACCGAGCAGGGCCGCGGGGGCACCATCGAGCTTGAGGCGGGTCAGACCCGCAGCGCGCAGACCCATCGAGGGGTCGGCGGCGACGCTGACGCCCTCGGCGGTGGCCTCGACGACGAACAGCGCGGGCTTGCCCTCGAGGGCGGCCGAGACGATGAACAGCTCGGCCTCCAGGCCCCGCACGGCGCCGGACTTCAGGCCGGTCAGGACGTAGCCGTCGCCGGACTTCGTGGCGGTGGTGCCGAGCTCGAACGGGTCGAACAGGGGCGTCGGCTCGCTGATCACGAGAGCTGCGGCCGGGACGTCGTCGCCCGTGAAGGCCGGCAAGTACGTCTGCTGCTGCTCGTCGGAGCCCCACAGCGAGATCGCGGTGGCGACCGCGGACGGCGCCAGGCAGGCGACGGCCTGGCCCATGTCGCCGTAGGCGAGCGCCTCGGCGACCAGGACGCCCGTCGTCGCGGAGCGCTCCTCGGACAGGCCGCCGAGCGCCTCGGGCACGTTGAGCAGGCTCAGCCCGAACTCGGTGGTCTGGGCCAGCACCTCCTTGGGCGTGTCGTCGGTCTTCTCGGCAGCCTCGGCACCGGGGCGCAGGACCTCGTCGGCGAACTCGGCCACGACGCCGACGATCATCTGCTGATCCTCGGTGGGCGTGAGGTCGAAGACCCCCGAGTCGCCCGTCGAGCTCTGCCGCGCCGGCTTGCCGGAGCCCTTGACCTTCTTGAAGGTGCGACCGGCCGCGCCGGCAGCCTGGAATCCGGCGCGCGTGCCGTGGTAGACCGCCTTCTCGCTCTGCTTGCGCAGGCCGAGGCGATCGATCGTGGGCGAGCTGGCGATGCGGTTCAGCACCGCCAGACCGATGCCCATGGGGTCTTTGCGAGAGGCCACGTGTGCTCCTGGGAAGTTCGCGAGGTCGGGCCGAAGTGCCCGCCGTCGGCATCAGTGTAGACGAGTTTGTAACTCTCGTTTGCACTTTGACGTACCGAGCGTATCCCAGTCGCGGCCCACGGTCCACAGGCCGAGCGGTGTGTCGGATATCGTGGATCGTCGCTCACCCGTCGACGTGCACCAGGAGCACCGTGACCCACCCGCAGTCCCGTCCCCTCCCCGAGGGCGGATCCGTCCGCGCCATCACCCGCTGGGGCACCCCGGTCATGCACCGCGAGCTCGAGGACGTCACGGTCTTCGACGAGGAGCTCCACACGCTCGTGCGCGACATGGTCGCCACGATGTATGCCGCCCGCGGCGTCGGACTGGCGGCCAACCAGGTCGGCGAGAACGTCAAGGTCTTCGTGTTCGACTGCCCGGACGACGACGACCAGGTCGTCACGGGCGTCGTGTGCAACCCGGTCCTCACGCTGCCTGAGGGCGACGACCGCCGCCTGGACGACGACGACGAGGGATGCCTCTCGTTCCCCGGCGCCTTCGGCCCCTTGGCCCGCCCCGACCGTGCGCACGTGAGCGGGGTCGACCAGTTCGGCGAGCCCGTCGAGTTCACGGGCACCGGCCTGCTGGCGCGCTGCCTGCAGCACGAGACCGACCACCTCTTCGGCACGGTCTTCGGCGACCGCCTCGCCGGTCGCGCTCGCAAGAAGCTCGACAAGATGCAGAGCGAGCTCAACGACCTCTACCCCGCCGACTGGCCCGTCACCCCCATCGCGGAGTCATGAGCAGGGCATGATCACGCGGCCCCTCGAGACCGGCGACTGGGAGCAGATGCACGTCCTCTACGCCGATCCGGGCGTGTGGGAGCACCAGCCGAGCGGTGTGTTCACCTCGGTCGGCCAGACGGAGGCGCTCGTGGAGTTCTTCGTCAACGGCTGGCGCGACGACGGCTTGAGCAACTGGGCGGCTTTCGACGACGACGGCGAGTTCGTCGGTCACGGCGGGGCCCGCCTCCTGCACGATCGCATCGCCTGGAACATCGGGTACCGGGTCCACCGCTCCCACTGGCACCGCGGGTACGGCGGAGCACTGGCCCGGGCGGGTGTCGAGGCGGCGCAGGCCGCCGACCCCGCGGTCCCGGTCACGGCGAAGCTCCTGGAGCGCAACGAGGCGAGCCGGCGCACGGCCGAGGCGGCGGGCCTTCAGCTCGTGTGGCGGGGGCGCGACCTCGGCAACGCCGACGAGACGGCCGTGCGCCTCGTGTACGCCGACCGCGAGCTCGACGCCGCGACGCTCCGCGCCCACACGCACAGCTTCATGCGCTGAGCCGGGGCAGGTGGGGGTCAGGCCTCCTCGCGCAGCCGGGGTTCGGTGCGGTTCTTCGGCTTGATGCCCGGCATGTCGGCGTAGAAGTCCCGCACGATGTCCATGTCGGCCTTGAAGTCGCCACTGGGGATGAACGAGGGTCCGAAACCCATCGTGCGCGTCGGCGGATCGAAGAAGGCGAGCGTCACCGGTACCTGGGCGTCGCGCGCGATGCGCAGGAAGCCCGACTTCCAGTACTCCCCCGCCGAGCGCGTGCCCTCCGCCGCGATCACGAGGCGGAACTCGTGGTTCGACTCCGCCTCGTCGACGAATGCCTGCACGACGCCCGCCGGGTTCTTGCGGTCCAGCGGCACTCCGCCGAATCGCTTGACGAGCCAGCCGACGGGGCCCGTGAAGAGCTCCTGCTTGACGAGCACCCGCGGGTGCGCGCCGCCGTGCCACATGACCAGGAGCATCGTGACGAAGTCCCAGTTCGACGTGTGGGGGGCGCCCACGAGGACACCCCGCTCGGGCACCGTGCCGACCATCCGGTACCGCATCACACGGGCGATAGTCCGGGCCACGCGCTGCCGCATCATGGCGCGAGCCTAGTGGGACGACCTCAGCGCGGTCCGAGCCGGTCGACGTACGCCTTGGTGTCCGCCAGACCCCAGCCCGTGCGCTGGCGGAGCCGTTTGATGCCGGCGATCTCGCCGTGCTCCGCCACGACCGCCCTGACCTCGGCGTCGAGCGCCGAACGATCGACCTCGTCGGTAACGGGCTCCGGACCCGCGACTCCCCATCGGTCGACCCGTTGCTTGGCCTCGACGAGGCCGAGCCCGGTCGCCTGTCGAAGGACCTTGACGGCCTCGACCTGCCGGTCGGACTCGACGAGCTCGGTGACCCGCTGCACGGTCGCCGTGTCGGGCACGGTGCGCGGTGGCGGCCCGAACGGGGCCGCGGAACCCTTCTTCGCGCGCAGGGAACGCTGCACCGCGAGCGCCAGCATGACGAGAGACGCAGCGAGGACGATCGACCACAGGAGGGAGTCGCTCATGCCACCAAGGCTAACCAGCCGCACCCTCAGGGGCGTAGTTCCCAGGCCGCGATCGCGACCGACGCCGCGACGTTGAGGGAGTCGATGTCCGGACTCATCGGGATCGTCGCGCGCACGAGGCTCTCGTGCTCCCACCGGGCCGAGAGTCCGTGGCCCTCGGAACCGACGACGAGCGCGATCGGCAGGTCCTTCGCAACCGTGTCGAGCGGGACGGCGCCGTCACCCAGGGTCATGGCCACGGTCGTGAAGCCCGCGTCGCGCAGCAGGTCCGGGGCCGCGTGCCAGTCGTCCAGCCGGGCGTACGGCAGCCGGAACACCGCACCCATCGCGACCTTGATGGCCCGGCGGTACAACGGATCGGCACAGCGCGGCGACAGGAGCACCCCCTCCCACCCGAGCGCCGCCGCCGTGCGGAACACGGCGCCGACGTTGGTGTGGTCGACGAGGTCCTCGAGCACGACGATCCGCCGTGCCCCGGCCAGGACCTGCGATGGCTCCGGAAGCGCCGGACGGTGCACCGCGGCGAGTGCGCCGCGGTGGACGTGGAAGCCGGTGATCTGCTCGATCACGTCCTCGTCGAGCACGTAGCAGGGCGCGTCCGTCGTGGCCAGGACGTCCTCCAGCGCCTCGACCCAGCGGGGCGCCATGAGGAACGAGCGAGGCGTGTGCCCGGCGTCGACGGCCCGCCGCACGACCTTCTCGCCCTCGGCGACGTAGATGCCCCGCTCGGTCTCGAGCAGCTTGCGCAGACTCGTGTCCCGCAGGCTCAGGTAGTCACGCAACCGGTCGTCGTCCGTCGTCACGTGCTGGATCTGGGCCACGCCGTTAGGTTAGGCCGCATGAGCCTCGACCGACCCGTGACCCCGGATCCCTACCCCCTCCTGCCGGCTGCCGCGACGTTCAGCGTCACGAGCGACGACGTCACCGACGGCGCCCCCTTGAAGGACGACCAGGTCAACGCCCACGGCGACACCTCGCCGCAGCTGAGCTGGTCCGGCGTCCCCGAGGGCACCAAGTCCTTCGTCGTGACGTGCTTCGACCCGGACGCCCCGACGCCGTCGGGCTTCTGGCACTGGGTCGCCGTCGACCTGCCGGCCGACACGACCAGCCTGCCCACGGGTGCCGGCGCCGGTGACGACTCGCTGCCCGGCAACGCGTTCCACGTGCGCAACGACGGCGGGGGCCTGAACTTCATGGGCGCCGCGCCGCCCGAGGGCGACCAGGTGCACCGGTACTTCTTCGTCGTGCACGCGGTGGGCGAGGAGACGCTCGGCGTCGACGCGTCGGCCAGCCCGGCGGTCGTGAGCTTCAACCTGGCGTTCAAGACGCTCGGCCGCGCGATCCTGCACGGCACGTACCAGCACTGAGCCCGTCCTGCGTCAGCGCTCGCTGACGAGCTCGTCGAGCGGTCGCGGCTCGGCCCATCGCTGCTCGACGAGCATCGGACGGTCGTAGAACCGCTCGACGGGCCCCAGGCAGAGCACCGCGACGGGTTCGTCCCCGTCTGGAAGGTCCAGCAGCGACGCGAGCTCAGCCGGCTCGAACAGCGACACCCACCCCATCCCGAGGTCCTCGGCCCGTGCGGCGAGCCAGAGGTTCTGGATCGCGCACGCGACGGACGCGAGGTCCATGTGCGGCATCGTGCGTCGCCCGAACACGTGGCGGTCCCGATCACCCGTGATCGACACGACGATGAGCTCGGCGCAGTCGCGGACCCCTTCGACCTTGAGGCGCAGGAACTCGGCCCCGCGCTCGTCCAGGGCCCCTGCGGTGACCTCACGCTCGGCGTCGACGAGCTCGGCGACAGCGGCCCGAGTCTCCGGGCTGACGACGCGCACGAAGCGCCAGGGCACCATCAGCCCGACGCTGGGTGCCATGTTGGCCGCCTCGAGGAGACGCCGCAGCACCGCAGCGTCCACCGCGCCACCCGCGAAGTGCCGCATGTCGCGGCGCTCGGCGATGACGCGGTAGACCGCTGTGCGCTCGGCCTCGTCGAACGGCTGGGGACGACCGGCCGTCACGCCTGGGCGGGCGGCGGAGGCGGCGGGGCGCCGTCGTCGCTCTGGTCGAGGATCGACGGCGGCACGATGTCGTCGCCATTGCCGGCTCCGGGCTGCTCGGCCCGTCGGGCCGCCTCGAGCGCGGCCTGGACGGCCTCGGACGTGTCGACCGACGACGCGGCGTCCTCGATCGGCGCGTCGAGGTCGATGCGCTTCTTGCTTCCTCCGCCGTCGACCGGCACGGTGCCGATGACGCCGCCGAGCGTGCCCAGCGCAGCGGTCAGCTCCGCCGGGATGATCCACGTCGAGGCGTTCTCGCCACCGGCGATCTTGGGCAGCGTCTGCAGGTACTGGTACGAGAGCAGCTTCTGGTCCGGGTTGCCGTCGTGGATCGCCTGGAAGACGGTCTCGATCGCTCGGCCCTCGCCCTGCGCGCGCAGGATCTGGGACTGCTTCTCGCCCTCGGCCTTGAGGATCGCGGCCTGCTTCTCACCCTCCGCCGTCAGGATCTGGGACTGCTTCTGGCCCTCGGCCGTGAGGATCGCCGACTGGCGCTGGCCCTCGGCCGTCAGGATCACGGCGCGACGGTCGCGCTCGGCACGCATCTGCTTCTCCATCGCGTCGATGATCGTGGCCGGCGGGTCGATGCTCTTGAGCTCGACGCGGTTGACCTTGATGCCCCACCGCGTCGTGGCGGCGTCGAGCTCGGCACCGAGCGTTCGGTTGATCTGGTCACGGCCGGTCAGGGCGTGCTCGAGCGACATGCCACCGATGATGTTGCGGAGCGTCGTCATCGTGAGCTGGTGGATCGCCTCGATGTAGTTGACGATCTCGTACGTCGCGGCGACCGGGTTGTTGACCGTGAAGTAGATGACGGTGTCGATCGAGACCGTCAGGTTGTCCTCGGTGATGACGTCCTGCGGCGGGAACGACACGACCTGCTCGCGCTGGTCGATGACGTACTGGAGCCGGTCGACGAACGGCACGATGAGGTGCGGACCGGAGTCCAGGGTCGTGCGGTACTTGCCGAGTCGTTCGACGATGCCCGCGCGTTGCTGGGGCACGATCTTGAACGACATCGCGACGATGGCGATCGCCAGCGCCAAGAAGAAGAAGGCGACGATCAGGGCTACCGATCCGATCACGGTGCAACCTTTCCGGCCACGACTGCGGTGGCCCCCTCGATGGACACGACGGTCAGACGCGCGCCGACGTCGAACTGTTCCCCGGACACTGTGCGAGCCGTCCAGAGCTCGCCGTCGATCGCGACGCGGCCCGCGAGGTCGCTGACGGGCTCGTCGACGACCGCGACGCGGCCGACCAGGTTGTGGTGCCCGACCGTGAGGGTCGGACCGGCGTGCAGCTTGCGGCGAAAGCGCGGACGGATGACGCCGAGCAGGAGGAGCGAGACGACGCCGAACACGATCAGCGTGACCCACGGGGGAACAAAGGGCGCGAGTGCCGCCGCGGCGACCGCGGCGACCGCGAACATCACGAGCACGAGCTCGAGGCTCAGCAGCTCGGCGACCGCCAGGACCGTCGCGACTCCCAGCCAGACGACCCACAGGTTGTCATTGATCCACTGTGTCATGGGTGCTCACTCCTCAGGACGGGCCGCGCGGCGACCGTAACGCACTCGGCGCGCGGTGTATCGACCCTCGGCGACCGAGAGCTCGAGCGGCGTGCCGAACGCGCGAGTCAGGTTCTCGGCCGTCAGGGTGGTCGGGATCGGGCCCTGGGCGACGACCGCTCCGTCGCGAAGCAGCAGCACGTGCGTGAATCCCGGCGGGATCTCCTCGACGTGATGCGTCACGAGCACCAGCACGGGCGCGTGGTCGTCGGACGCGAGGTTCTGCAGGCTCGCCACCAGGTCCTCACGGGCGCCGAGGTCGAGACCCGCCGCGGGCTCGTCGAGGACGATCATCTCGGGGTCGGTCATGAGGGCGCGAGCGATCAGGACGCGCTTGCGCTCGCCCTCCGACAGAGTGCCGAACGTGCGTCCCGCGAGGTGGGCGATGCCGAGCTCGCCGATGATCTGGTCAGCCTGCGCGGTGTCGACGCCGTCGTACTCCTCGCGCCAGCGGCCCGTGACCCCGTGCGCCGCCGACAGCACGGCGTCGCGGACGGACTCGGCAGGCGGGATGCGGTCGGCGACCGTGAGGCTCGTGTGGCCGATGCGGGTGCGCAGCTCGAACAGGTCGACCGTGCCGAGCTCCTGGCCGAGCACCGTGGCCCGACCGCGGCTCGGAAACGTCGTGGCGCTCGCGATCTGCATCAACGTGGTCTTGCCGGCGCCGTTCGGGCCGAGCACGATCCAGCGCTCACCCTCGCGGACGGTCCAGTCGACGCGATCGAGCAGCAGGGAGTCGGAGCGCACCACGGAGACCTGGGTCAGCTGGATGGCGCTGGTCATGGATCCCTCCGGTGATGGGCGTCGTCGAGCACCAACCTATCGCGCTAGCCTCGTGCCGATGACCAGCCATGTGCCCGTCCCCCACCTCACGACTCCGACCGTCCTCGTGACCCTGGTCGGACCGGATCGCGCGGGTGTCTCGACCCGACTGTTCGGCGTCCTCGACGCGTTCCCGCTCGAGGTCATCGACGTCGAGCAGCTCGTGGTCCGCGGCCAGCTGATCCTGAGCGTCCTCGTGACCGATCCGAAGGGCGGCCACGACGCGAGCGGTCTCGACGCCGCGGTCAACCTGCTCGGTCCGGAGCTCGGCCTCACGGTCTCGATCGAGCGCGGCACGGGCGACAACCGACCGAGGCGCGTCGGC
>JAHEXN010000011.1 GCA_023252095.1 Actinomycetes bacterium
TCCACGCCGGTCCCGGGTGCCACGACCTCGCCGACCTGGTCCGCTTGGGCGCGCGCATCGGCGGCGTCTCGGTGCGCGACGACCGCGCGGCCCACGTGCTCGTCGTCCTGACCGTCGGCGAACCGCACCGCGACACGATCGAGTCGCTCGCGACGACCGGCGCCTCGGTCCTGCCCGTCGTGCTCGACGAGGGGCGGTGCGTCGTCGGCCCCTGGACCTCGGCGGGTCGTACGCCGTGCCTGCGCTGCGCCGACCACGCCCGCGCCCCCTGGTCCACGAGCTGGGCGGGGCACTGGCCGACGCTCGACCGACCGGACCGTCCCCACGCCGTCGGCGCCGAGCTGGCCCAGTCCGTCGCGGCGCTCGTCGTGTCCGACGTCCTCGCCGCCTGCGACCAGCAGCCGGTCAGGAGCGTGGGGGCCCGTCTCACGGTCGGGCCCGAGCCGACCCGTGCCACGCGGCTCGCGATCGCCTTCCACCCGGACTGCCCCTGCCATCTGCTCACGACGCACGAGGCGGGCACGCCCGTATCCTGAACGCGTGGCAAAGGGCGACGGCAAGGCGGACGACCGCAAGACGGTCATGCCGGGCAGCGCCTTCGGGCGCACCGCCCGCCTCGCCGCCCTGCCCGTCGGCTTCGCCGGACGCGCCACGCTGGGCGTGGGCAAGCGCATGGTCGGCCGCCCTGCCCAGGCCGTGCTGACCGACGTGCAGCGCCGTACGGCCGACCAGATCTTCTCGGTGCTCGGCCAGCTCAAGGGCGGCGCGATGAAGTTCGGCCAGGCCATGAGCGTGTTCGAGGCCGCCCTGCCCGACGAGCTCGCCGGCCCCTACCGCGAGGCGCTCACGAAGCTGCAGGACGCCGCTCCCGCGATGCCCGCCTCCACGGTGCACGCGGTGCTCGAGAACGAGCTCGGCGATTTCTGGCGCGACCGCTTCGCGACCTTCGACGACACCCCCGTCGCCGCGGCCTCGATCGGGCAGGTGCACCGGGCCGTGTGGGCCGACGGCCGCGACGTCGCGGTCAAGATCCAGTACCCCGGCGCCGCCCGCGCCCTGCGCGCGGACCTTCGCCAGATCGCCCGGCTGTCGCGGTTGTTCTCGGTCCTCGCGCCCGGGCTCGACGTCAAGCCGTTGATCGCCGAGCTGCAGGCCCGGGTCGAGGAGGAGCTCGACTACTCGCTCGAGGCGGCCTCCCAGGCGGTCTTCGCGGCCGCCTACGTCGACGATCCCGTGTACGTCGTGCCCGCCGTCGTGGCGCACACCGAGCGCGTCCTCGTGACCGAGTGGATCGAGAGCACAGGATCGCTCGCCCAGGTCATCGCCGACGGCACCCCGGAGGAGCGCGACCTCCGGGGCGAGCAGTTCACCCGCTTCCTGATCGGCAGCCCCCGCCGCTCGGGCCTGCTGCACGCCGACCCCCATCCGGGGAACTTCCGCACCCTGGCCGACGGCCGGCTCGGCGTGGTCGACTTTGGCGCCGTGGCCCACCTCGAGGACGGTTTCCCGCCCGCGATCGGCACCCTGCTCCGCAAGGCCATCTCGGGCGACGCCGAGGCCGTGACGCAGGGGTTGCGCGACGAGGGCTTCATCCGGCCCGGCGTCACGATCGACCCCGAGACGATCGCCGCCTACGTCGCCCCCTTCTTCGAGCCGGCGACGGTCGACGCGTTCAGCTTCAGCCGTGCGTGGCTGCGTGACCAGCTGGCCCGCGTGACCGCGCCGGGAGCCGAGGGCATGGGCACCGCGATGAAGGTCAACCTGCCGCCGGAGTACCTGCTGATCCACCGGGTGTGGACCGGCGCGATCGGTGTGCTGAGCCAGCTCGAGGCCACGGCCCCGTTCAAGCAGATCCTGGAGGACGAGCTACCGGGCTTCGCCCACGATGTCGAGCAGTGACTCGCCGAACTCGTCGAGCTTGCGACGCCCGACGCCGCTGATACGCAGCAACGCCGGACCATCGGCGGGCTTGACCTCCGCGATGAGCTTGAGCGTGTTGTCGTTGAACACGACGTAGGCCGGGACCTTGCGGTCGGTGGCGACCTCGGTGCGCCACGTGCGCAGGCGCTCGTACAGCTCCTCGTCGTACGTGACGGGGCAGTCGGCACAGCGTCCACGCTTGCGGTCGGCCGACGTGGCCAGCACCTGCCCGCACACCGGACACGTGCGCACCTTGCGGTCGGCGCTGCGACTCGCCCGGGCGGCATGGCCTGCCGGCAGGAGCGGGTCGAGGAAGCGTGTGGGGTTGCGCTTGGTGCGCGCCGTGGCCGTGCGGGCCGTGGCCCACGTGAGGTAGAGGTGGCGTCGGGCTCGGGTGACGCCGACGTAGAACAGCCGGCGCTCCTCCTCGACGGCCTCGGGGGTCTGCGCGTGGATGATCGGCAGCATGCCCTCGTGCAGGCCCGTGCAGAACACGGCGTCCCACTCCAGGCCCTTGGCCGAGTGGAACGTGGCGAGCGTGACGCCGTCAGCGGTGGGCGCGTGCGCCGACTCCGCACGCCGCTCGAGATCGGCCACGAGGCTCGCGACGGTGGCCTGCGGATCGGCCTCGACGAAGTCGGCGGCCATCGTCGTGAGCGCGTGCAGCGACTCCCAGCGGTCGCGGGCGGCACCGGTGCCCTTGGGCGCCTCGTCCGGGTGGCCCATGCCCGCCAGGACCGCGCGGACGTCGCCCATGAGGTCACCGGAGTCTGCGGCCGCAGCAGCACCGCGCAGCAGCGTGACGGCCTGGCGCACCTCCGCGCGCTGGAAGAACCCCTCGACGCCACGCAGCATGAACGGCACCCCGCGGGATCCGAGCGCCTCCTCGAAGGCCTCGGACTGCGCGTTGATGCGGAACAGGATGGCCGCCTCGCGGTACGGGACCCCGCGCCGGTTGAGGGCCACGATCTCGTCGGCGACCGCCTCGGCCATCGAGGCCTCGTCGGCGTAGCCCGTGTAGTCGACCGGGTCGCCCGCCGGGTTCTGAGGCTGCAGCGTGACGCCCGTGCGCTGCGACCCGCTGAACACCGCGTTGGCGGCCGCGACGATCTGCGGTGACGAGCGGTAGTTGCGCACGAGCTCGACGCGGGTGGCGTCGTCGAAACGGCTCGCGAACGTGCGCAGCGCGGCCGGCGAGGCCCCCGCGAACGTGTAGATGGTCTGGTACGGGTCGCCCACGACGCAGACGTCGGAGCGGCCGCCGAGCCAGAGGTCGAGCAGCGTGGACTGCAGCGGGTTGACGTCCTGGAACTCGTCGACGACGAACCAGCGGTACTGGCTGCGGACCTGCGCCGCGATGCGTTCGTCGGAGTCGAGCATCGAGGCGGTGAAGAGCAGGATGTCCTCGAAGTCGATGACGCGGCGCTCGCGCTTGATCTCCTCGTACGCCGCGTAGGTGGCGCCGACGTCGCCCAGGTCGAGGTCGCCGACCGCCCGGCCGGCCGCACGGCCCGTGTAGTCGTGCGGCACGACGTTGCTGACCTTGGCCCACTCGATCTCGGAGGCGAGGTCGCGGATGACCGCGTTGTCGGTGCGCAGGCCCACGCGGCGGGCCGCGCCGGCCACGAGGGCGAACTTCGAGCTGATGATCTCGGGCAGGTCGCCGCCGTAGAACTGTGGCCAGAAGTAGCGCAGCTGGCGCAGCGCCGCCGAGTGGAACGTGCGCGCCTGGACGCCCGGTGCCCCGAGCTGCGACAGCCGGCCGCGCATCTCCCCCGCGGCCCGCGTGGTGAACGTGACCGCCAGGACCTCCTGCGGCTTGTAGACGCCCGTGTCGACGCCGTAGGCGATGCGGTGCGTGATCGCCCGGGTCTTGCCCGTGCCCGCACCGGCGATGACGGCGACGGGGCCCTTGAGGGCGACCGCGACCTCGCGCTGCTCGGGGTCGAGCGCGTCGAGCAGGGGGTGGGACGTCGTGCTGATGCTGGGCTCCTGGGAGAAGGAATCAGATGCGAAAGGGCATGGTTGACTCCAGCGTAGAGGTCGAAGGAGACAGTCCATGAGCGAGACGTTCACGATGTACAGCACCCCGTGGTGCGGCTACTGCCACCGGCTCAAGTCGCAGCTCAAGCGCGAGGGCATCACGTTCGACGAGGTTGACATCGAGCAGGTCCCCGAGGCCGCGAAGCTCGTTGAGAAGGCCAACAACGGCAACCAGACCGTGCCGACCCTGGTCTTCGCCGACGGCACCGCGCTGACCAACCCCTCGGTTGCCCAGGTCAAGGCCCAGCTCGCCCTGGCGTGAGGGTCAGGCTTTCCCGCTGGTTGAGGTGCGAGGAGCTCTCGGCGACGAGCCTCGAAACCCCCGGCACCTGACCGGATCCCGTCGTCACGGACAAGCGGCCACGGACCAGAAGCCGATGGCTCGCCCGGCGGTCACCTGACCACATCCCACGGCATTTGGTGACTCCCCACGGCACATGTGCCGTGCCAAGTCACCAGTCGCCGTGGGATCCGAAGACAATCGCGGGAATCCGCGGTGCCGTCACCCCGCTGTTCGTCCGTGGCCGCTTGTCCGTCCGGTTCGCTGAGCCGATCCCCGCGTCCCGCTCCGCCTGTCAGGACTCCTCGAGGGAAACGTCGCCGGAGTCGGTCTCGATCGCGATGAAGCCCTCGGCGTCGTCGCCGCCGGGCTCGATGTCGGACTCCACGTCGCCCGAGCCGGACGTCGTGACGACGTCGTAGGCGAGATCGCCGGTCGGGACCTCGACGTCGACGTCACCGGACTCGGTCGTGGCCTTGAGGCTGTAGGGCTGCTGCCCGAACGCGAGGACGACGTCACCGGAGGTCGTCGTGACGCCGAGGTCGACCAGCGCCAGGTCGCTGCCCGTGACGTCGCCCGACCCGGTGCGGACCGTCGCGACGCCATCGATGCCGGCGAGGTCGACGTCCTGGCCGGAGGCCTGCAGCTCGAACTGCGTGCCAGCCGGGACGCCAATCGTGACGCTGCCTCCGCATCCCGGGATCAGCAGCGGCTGGCAGCTCGCGCTCAGGAGGATGTCGCCGCCCGTCTGCTCGCTCTCGTAGTCGGTGCCCAGCCATCCACTGACGACCTCGGCGTCGACCGTGATGACGTCGGCCACGGCGGGGATGACCTTCACGTCGAGGTTCTCGACGACGAAGCGCAACGGCTCCGTCGGGTCGGCGGCGAAGCTCTCGGACGTCGACTCCGTCGTCCGAGTCAGGCGACCGATACCCAGGACCACGCCGATGACCAGGAGCACCACGACGACCGTCGCGGCGACCGTGATGAGGGTCCGCGAGAGCGGCGAGCGGGGGTCGCTCAGGTCGTCGATCTCGGGCTCGACCGGGTCGAAGCCGGTCATGCGGATCCCTCGGGCCCGGCGACCTCGGGATCCGAGCGCACCTCGGGCGTCGGCACCTTCGAGCGTCGGGACGACTTCTCGGGCTTCGCGGACCTCTCGGTCTTCTCGACCGCCGCGACCGAGACCGGCACGACGTCCGGCGCGCCCATGCGGGCGGCGTCGGCGGTCTCGTCGTCCGGCATCGTCTGGCTCTCACGCTCGGCCTCGACCCGCTTGAGGTAGTGCTCGACCTCGCGGTTGCGCTGTGCCTTGCTCCACCCGAGCGTGCGCCCCATGAGGTCGGCGACTTCCACGGCGACGTCGCTGCCCCGGTCGAACGTCTCGAAGGAGATCCGCGTGCGGCGCGCGATCGTGTCGTCGAGGTGGCGCGCCCCCTCGTGCGTCGTGCCGTAGACGACCTCGGCGCGCAGGTAGTCGTCGGCGCCCCCGAGGGGCTTGCCGAGGTCGGGGTACTTCCGCACCAGGTCGAGGAGCTCGAGGGTCAGCGATCCGTAGCGGTTGAGCAGGTGCTCGATGCGCCCGACGCTCAGGCCGGAGCTGCCGGCGAGCTGGTGCCGCTGGTTCCACATCGCCTCGTAGCCGTCGGCACCGAGCAGCGGGACGTCCTCGGTGCACGACGGCGGCACCTTGCGGTCCAGGTCGGCGCTCATCGCGTGCACCGCGGCGTCGATCGCGTCCTTGGCCATGACCCGGTACGTCGTGTACTTGCCGCCCGCGATCACGACAAGACCCTTGGTGCTCGTGGAGACGGCGTGCTCACGCGACAGCTTGCTCGTGGCGTCGGACTCCCCCGCCAGGAGCGGGCGCAGCCCCGCGAAGACGCCCTCGACGTCGTCGTGCGTGAGCGGCTCGACGAGCACCGCGTTGACGTGGTCGAGCAGGTAGTCGATGTCGCTGCGGCTCGCGGCCGGGTGGTCCTTGCTGAGCGACCAGTCGGTGTCGGTCGTGCCGATCATCCAGTGGCGGCCCCACGGGATGACGAACAGGACGGACTTCTCGGTGCGCAGGATCAGGCCCGACTCGCCACGGATGCGATCACGCGGGACCACGAGGTGGATGCCCTTCGACGCGCGCACGTGGAACTGCCCGCGCTCCCCCGCGAACGACTGCGTCTCGTCGGTCCAGACGCCCGTGGCGTTGACGACCTGCCGGGCGCGGACGTCGATCTGCTTGCCCGTCTCGAGGTCGGCGACGCGGGCACCGACGACACGGCCGCCCTCGCGCAGCAGGTCGACGACACGGGCGCGCGTGGCGACGTGCGCGCCGTAGGCCGCCGCGGTGCGGGCGATCATCATGGTGTGACGGGCGTCGTCGACCTGGCCGTCGTAGTAGTGCAGCGCGCCGACGAGCGCGTCCTTGCGCAGCGCGGGCATGATCCGGCGCGCGCCGCGTCGGGTCAGGTGCTTGTGGTGCGGCACGCCGCGGGAGCGACCCGACAGGCGCGCCATCGAGTCGTACAGCAGCACGCCAGAGCCGGCGTAGAAGCGCTCCCACACGCGGTGCGTGAGCGGGTACAGGAACGGCACGGGCTTGACGAGGTGCGGGGCGAGCTTCTCGATCAGCAGGCTGCGCTCGGCCAGGGCCTCCGCGACGAGGCGGAAGTCGAGCATCTCGAGGTACCGCAGCCCGCCGTGGATCAGCTTGCTCGACCGGCTCGACGTGCCGGACGCGAAGTCACGCGCCTCGACCAGACCGACCGAGAGACCGCGGGTCGCCGCGTCGAGTGCGGCCCCCGTGCCGACGACCCCGCCGCCGATCACCAGCACGTCGAGGTGCTGGGTGCCCATCGCGTCGAGCGAGGCCTGACGGAGAGTGGGCGAGAGCGCTACCGATCGCATGCGCCCAGTCAATCAGGCTCGGGCCTCCCCCACACCCGCTAGACCCAGCCGTGGGTGCGCTCGACGGCCTTGGTCCACTGCGCGTGCGACGACTCGCGTTGGGTGTCGTCCCACTGCGGAGCCCACTGCTTGCTCTCCTGCCAGTTGTCGACGAGCTCCTCGCAGCTCGTCCAGAAGCCCACCGCGAGTCCCGCCGCGTATGCCGCGCCCAGTGCCGTGGTCTCGGTCACGACCGGGCGGCTGACCTCGACTCCGAGCACGTCGGCCTGGATCTGCATGCAGAGGTCGTTGGCCGTGACGCCACCGTCGACCCGCAGGATCGAGAGCTCCAGGCCAGCGTCGACGACCATCGCGTCGACGACGTCCTTGCTCTGGAAGCAGATCGCCTCGAGCGCAGCGCGGGCGATGTGGGCCTTGGTGTTGAACCGTGACAGCCCCACGATCGCGCCTCGGGCATCGGGACGCCAGTGAGGGGCGAACAGGCCCGAGAACGCCGGCACGAAGCACACGCCACCCGTGTCCTCGACGCTCGCCGCGAGTGTCTCGGTCTCGGCCGCGTCGTCGATGATGCCGAGCTGGTCGCGCAGCCACTGCACGGCCGACCCCGTGACGGCGATCGACCCCTCGAGCGCGTAGACCGCGGGCTCGTCGCCGAACTGGTAGCCGAGCGTCGTGAGGAGGCCATGGCTCGACCGCACGATCTCGGTGCCGGTGTTGAGCACCAGGAAGTTGCCGGTGCCGTAGGTGTTCTTGAGCTGGCCCGGCTCGAAGCAGGCCTGCCCGACCAGCGCCGCGTGCTGGTCGCCGAGGTCGCCCGAGAGGCGGACCTCGCCGCCGAACGGCCCGTCGGCGAGGGTCGTGCCGTAGACCTCCGACGACGACCGGATCTCCGGCAGCATCGAGCTCGGCACGCCGAACACCTCGCGCAGCTCGTCGTCCCACGCGAGCGTCTCGAGGTCCATCAGCATCGTGCGGCTGGCGTTCGTGACGTCGATCAGGTGCTGTCCGCCGTCGGGCCCGCCCGTGAGCCACCAGAGCAGCCAGGTGTCGATCGTGCCGAAGATCGCGTGCCCCGCCTCGGCGTCCTCGCGCACGCCGTCGACGTTCGCGAGGATCCAGGCGATCTTGCCGCCGGCGAAGTACGCGGCAGGGGGCAGCCCGGACCGGTGCCGGATCAGGTCGCCGTGCTTCTCGTCGGCCTCCGCGGCGATCTCGGCCGTGCGCGTGTCCTGCCAGACGATCGCGTTGGTGTAGGCCTCGCCCGTGCGACGGTCCCACACCACGGTGGTCTCGCGCTGGTTCGTGACGCCCACGGCCACGAGGTCCTCGTGGGTGAGGTCGGCGCCCGCGAGCGCCTCGCGGATGCACAGCTCGGTGTTGCGCCAGATCTCGGCCGGATCGTGCTCGACCCAACCCGCGCGGGGCATGATCTGCTCGTGCTCGACCTGGTGGCGAGCCACTTCGGCCCCCGCGTGGTCGAACACCATGAACCGCGTGCTGGTCGTGCCCTGGTCGATCGCTCCGACATACCTGCCGGAAGAGGCCTGCGTCATGGGGGCAGCCTAGTGACGCAGGCCTCCTTCCGGGGTGACCGCGGCGATCAGGCCAGCGTGCGGAGCGTCTCGACCAGGGGTGTGGTCGGACGGCCGATCAGGGCGGAGAGCGTGCCGGGCGTGGCGGCCAGGTGGCCCTCGGCAATGTGGCCGTCGGTCGCGACGACGAAATGCACCGTGCCCTCGTCGAGCCCTGCACCCGTGAGGATCTCGGCGTGCTTGGCCGCGTCGACGTCGAGCACCGACACGTCCTGGCCGATGACCTCACCGATCGCGGCGGCCAGCTCGGCCTGCGTCCACGCGACGTCACCGGACAGCTCGTAGACCCGCTCGGGCGCGTCCGACGTGACGACGACCGCGGCGGCGGCTGCGAAGTCGTCGCGCGAGGCGCTGGCGACCCGGCCGTCGCCGGCACTCGTCACGACGGCACCCGTGGCGCGGGCCGCGTCGATGCTGGGCGCGTAGTTCTCGTGGTACCAACCGTTGCGCAGCAGGCTGTACGCCAGGCCCGAGTCGGCCAGGAGCTTCTCGGTCTCGACGTGCTCCGGGGCGACGAGGAGCGGCGAGCCGTCGACGTTCAGGACGCTCGTGTAGGCGATGAACGAGACACCGGCGGCCTTGGCGGCCTCGATCACGTTGCCGTGCTGCACGGCGCGCTGGCCGATCTCGTTGCCCGAGACGAGCACGACCTTGTCGACGCCCGCGAAGGCGGCGGTGAGGGCAGGAACGTCGGTGTAGGTGGCGACGCGGACCTGGACGCCCTGCTCGGCGAGCGACGCGGCCTTGGCCTCGTCGCGCACGACGGCGACGACCTCGGACGCGGGGACGCGCTCGAGGAGCTGGGCGACGATTCGGCGGCCGAGCTGGCCGGTGGCTCCGGTGACGGCGATGGTCATGGGGTTCTCCTGAAGGGTCGATGGGTTACTGCTCACCAAACGTTAGCACTTACTTCTCGAAAGCACTACCCATGGGTTAGCATGAGAGGAGGAGGTCGACCATGATGAGTGCACCCGACTACGACGTGTTCGCGACACAGTGTCCGTCCCGCGAGACGCTGGAGCTCGTCACGAGCCGTTGGGGCACGTTGACCCTCGCCGCGCTGAGCGACGTCGAGAGCGCCCGCTTCGGCGAGCTGCGTCGGCGGATCGACGGCATCAGCGACAAGATGCTGTCGCAGACCCTCAAGCAGCTCCAGGCGGGCGGACTCGTCTCGCGCGCCGAGCACGACACGCTCGCCCAGCACGTCGACTACGCCCTGACCGACGCCGGGCGCACCGTGGCGACGTCGGTCATCGCGCTCGTGCAGTCGGTCTACCGCGTCCAGCCCACGCTGGGTTGACCTGGCGCTCCGGCGGGTGGGCGGTGAGTGAGCCACCGAATGAACTGATCGCCGGGGTGAGGCGGTGAGTTGACCACCGCTTGAGCGCTCATACGGTGGCTGAGCCACCGCCCTGGGTGGACCGCTCACCGCCCGCACACCGTGGGGGCTCAGAACACGCCGGTGACGGCCTTGTACAGCTCGTTCGCGCCGACCGCGAGGAACATGACCGCACAGATGCTGAGCACGACGTTGCCGAGCACTCCGTTGCGCCACTCGCGCGGCACCCGGTAGAGGGCGCCCGCGCCGACTCCCGTGCCAGCCACGACGAGGCCTGGTCCGACGAGGCTCCACCGTGGTCTGACCTCGCCCGTCCCCTGCTCTCCCCCGTGACTCGTCATCGATCCACCGTAGGTTGTGGGCGTGATCAGCACCACCGAACACCGTGACGTCGTGATCGTCGGAGGCGGGCACAACGCCCTCGTCGCCGCGACCCTGCTGGCCCGCGCTGGCCTTTCCGTCACGGTGCTGGAACGGCTCGATCACGTGGGCGGCGCGGCCGTGAGTGCCCGTACGTTCCCCGACCACGACGCCCGCCTCTCGCGGTACTCCTACCTCGTGAGCCTGTTCCCGGACCAGCTGGCCGAGGAGCTCGGCCTCCGGCTCGAGCTGCGGTCGCGCGACACCGCGTCGTGCACGCCGTACCTGCGGCCTGACGGGTCCGCCGACGGCCTGGTGGTCGAGACCGTCCCGGGCGAAGCGACCCGCGAGTCCTTCCGGCGCCTGACCGGAGGCGACGAGGAGCTGCACGCCTGGGAGCGCTTCTACGACGACGTGGCAGGCCTCGCCGCAGCTGTGGCGCCCACGCTGCTCGCACCGCTCCCCTGCGTCTCGGACGTGCGCGGCCGGGTCGATCCGACGATCTGGTGCGATGTCGTCGAGCGCCCGCTGGGCGAGGCAATCGAGCGACGGTTCGCCGACGACGTCGTGCGGGGCGTCGTGGCCACCGACGCCCTGATCGGCACCTTCGCGTCGCTGCACGACCCGTCGCTGGCGCAGAACCGGTGCTTCCTCTATCACCTGGTCGGCAACGGCACAGGCGAGTGGCGGGTGCCCGTCGGCGGCATGGGTGCGGTCACCGGCGAGCTCGAACGAGTGGCGCGCGAGGCGGGAGCCGAGATCGTCACCGGCACCATGGTCGATGCCGTCAGGCCCGACGAGGACGGGGTCACGGTCACCGCTGGCGATCGTGTGTGGCGCGCCGAGCACGTGCTGTCGGGCGTGGCGCCGGCCGTGCTGGCCGATCTGCTGGGGGCACCTGTCGAGCGGCGTCCGGAGGGGTCCCAGCTCAAGGTCAACCTGTTGCTCTCCCGGCTCCCCCGCCTCCGCAGCGGCATCGACCCGGCCATCGCGTTCGCCGGCACGCTCCACCTGGGCGAGTCGTACACCGAGCTCGAGACGGCGCACGCCGAGGCGGCGAGCGGGCGCCTGCCCACCCGCGCGGCGGGCGAGGTCTACTGCCACACCCTGACCGACCGGAGCATCCTGGGTGCCGAGCTCGCCGCCACTGATGCCCAGACCCTGACCTACTTCGGACTCCACACCCCGCCGGCGACGCTCCCCGACGCCGCCGCTGCGGACGAGGCGTACGCCCGCGTGCTCGCCGCGATCGACGAGCACCTCGCGGAGCCACTCGCGCCCTTGGTGCTCGGTGTCGAGGCCAAGACCCCGGGCGACGTCGAGGCCGCACTCGCGATGCCCGGCGGCCACATCTTCCACGGCGACCTCGCGTGGCCATGGCTCGGCGACGACGAACCTGTCGACACGGCAGCCGAGAGGTGGGGCGTTGGCACGTCCCACCCCCGCGTTCTCATGTGCGGCAGCGGTGCCCGCCGGGGCGGCGCCGTCAGTGGACTGGGTGGCCACGCCGCGGCTGCGGCACTCGTGGAACAGCTCGGGCTCGACACCCTCGACCTGTCCTGACCCAGGGCCACGGACACCGCCCGATTTCAAAACGGCGGCCCCGGCTGGTAACGTTCTTCCCCGCGCACCCCTAGCTCAATTGGCAGAGCAGCTGACTCTTAATCAGCGGGTTCTCGGTTCGAGTCCGAGGGGGTGTACCACTCGCCCTCCGACCTTCGGGTCGGAGGGCGTTTCCCGTTTCTGCGCCGCAAATCCTCTCCGGAGTGGTCGCCGCCATGCGAGGATCTCGCCACGGCGGTACGGGCGTCGCCGTGGGCCGAGGAGTCCGCAGTGGAGATCCTGAGCACGATCGGTTCGGCGGCCATGACGCCGCTGTACTACGCAGTGTCCGGTGTGCTGCTCGGCTGGCGACGGGTGCTCGAGCTCGTCCCAGGAGTCAGCGACGGATGGGTCTGGGTCCTGTCGATCGTCGGACTCACCGTCACGATTCGCGCCCTGCTGCTCCCGGTGTTCCTGCGGCAGATCGGCAAGCGGCAGGAGCTGCACGACCTGCAGGCCGAGATCAAGGAGCTGCAGAGGACGTACGCGCACGACCGCGAGCGCCTTGCTGAGGAGCAGATGAAGCTCTGGCAGGAGCACGGCACCAGCCCCTTCGCGTCGTGCCTCCCACTGCTCCTGCAGGTTCCCATCTTCTTTGCCCTGTTCCGTCTGATCGATCTGGCAGCCAAGCACGGCGGCGAAGGCTCGCGTGGGTTCCTGTCCGGTGAGGTCGCCCAGTCACTCGGAGACGCGATGCTCCTGGGCGGACACCTTGCCGAGACCTTCGTCAACGCCCAGCAGGTCCCGACGCGCGTCATCGCGGTCGGGCTGGTCGTCGGCATGGCTATCACCCAGCTCGTCACGCAGCGCCGCCTGAAGCTGAGCAACACGCCAGTCGATGCGCTCGGCGACGCCCACGATCAGCAGCAGAAGGTGCTGCTGATCGTGCTGCCCGCGCTCTTCACGATCGGCGGCGCCCTGCTGCCGGTCGGCGTGCTCGTCCACTGGCTCACGTCGATGCTCTGGACGATGGGTCAGGAGCTGTACGTCGTCCGCCGCGACCCCACGCCTGGTTCTCCGGCTTTCGCGGCCGCACAACGGCGCGCCTCGACCCTGGGTCCCGGCGCTGTCCCGCGCATGCCCGTGGCACAGCGCCTCGCTCTCGCTGCCTTGGCGCTGGCGAGCCTCCTGGTCGTGCTGATCGTCCTGACCTGACCCGACCGGCCTCAGGCGCGGAGGGGGTGATCGTGTTGGCGTGCTTGTCGTGCGGTCTGGCGGATGTGGCGGAGGTGTTGGCGGGTGGTGCGCCGGTGGGTGAGGTCGATGGGGCGTCCGTCGCGGGTGGTGAGGTCGAACTTGCCTTGGCCGAGGGCTTCGATGACGAGCAGCCCGCGGTGGACGAGGGAATGGCAGGTCTGGCAGATGCCGATGAGTCCGTCGAGGTCAGTCTTGCCGCCGTTGGACCACCAGGTGGTGTGGTGGATCTCGAGGTGCGTGTGCAAGCAGCCGGGGGCTGCGCACTGACCGTGCTGGCGGGCGATCACCGCTTTGCGTTGGGCCGGTGTGGCCAATCGGATGGTGTCGCCGACGTTGAGGACCTGCGCCTGCTCGATGTCATCGGTGCTGGTGAGGATGGGGGTGATGTCGCCGGTGCAGGCCAAGTACCCCAACAGCTGGGGTCCGATGGGTCCGAACCCGGCCAGCTCGGCCGGCTCACCCGTGGGCTGGGCCTTGCCGGGTTCGGCGGTCATGGCCTCGTGCAACGTCTCGACCCCGACAATCACGCTGAGCTGGGGTCGGATGCCCTTGCTCGTCGGCAGACCTGCTTCCAGAACCGAGGTCAGGAGCCGGTCGAGTCCGGCGACCCTTCGTTCGGCGCTGGTGCGGTCGTCGTTGGCGACCACGGGAATCGACAGCGAGTCGAGGACGGCCTTGAGCTTGGCGCCGGTCTCGGTTTTGAGGAAGCCACTGAGGTGCCAGCCTTCGGGGACGGGGCTGATCTTGATGTCTTCTTTGGCCATGCCGTTGATCCAGTCCTCGTCCAACGCATCCGGGTAGACGGCATCACGCAACGCTCGGACGACCCGGCGCAGCTGGACCGGCTCATGCGTGGTGGCGACCGCGAGCAACCACGGCTCAGCATCGGCCACGACCTTGGCGCCGATGTGCTTCAGCCCGAACGTGAACAGCTTGACGTGATCAAGGCGCACGGCACCTTCGGCGGCGGCTTCACCCAGGGCGGGGAGCTCGCGCATCGTGGTGTCGGCGTTGATCAGACTCCTGGTCTGGCGGGCGTCGATCCGCAGGTGCTCCCGGGCCCACGCGGTCACGGTGGAGGCGCCGTCGGGCTCGTAGTCCGCCGTCCGTTCCAGCTCGGCCAGGTGGTGGGCCTTGGCGGCGTCGAGGGCGTCTTGGGCGGTCTGGATCGCGACCAGAGCAGACCGGTGATCGGGAGAGCCGACGGTGTGCGCGGCTGTTCGCAGCGCTTGCACCGTGGGTCCGGGGTTCATGTGACGACTCTACTCGAACAGACGTTCGAACACAAGTGTCTGAGTCGAATATCTCACTGGAATCGCAGCGATTTCGGACCGGTCGGCCTGTCGGATTCGCTGGGCCGCAACCGTCCGCTTCTGGTCCGTGGCCGCTTGTCGCTGGGACCCGCAGGCCCTCACCCGATCAACCCTTCGAGGCTCACGCCCCAGGGGGCGTTCACACCTCAGGGAACGGGGAGTTGGCGGGGAGACGCGGCAGGAACACCTACCGGCGGTTCCACTCGATCGCGGGGCACGTGTCCATGACCATCGGGACGCCGGCCTCCCGAGCGCGGTCGAACGCGGCCTCGTCGATCACGCCGAGCTGGAACCAGATGGCCTTCGCGCCGACCTCGATCGCCTCGTCGACGAACTGGCCGGCCGCCTCGGAGCGTCGGAACACGTCGACGACGTCGATCTCGAACGGCACGTCGGCGAGGGTCGCGTAGCCCTGCTCCCCCAGCACTACCGGCGCATCGGGGTGGATCGGCACGATGCGCTTGCCCCGCTGCTGCAACAGGGCCGCGATCGAATGGGCCGTGCGGCTCGTGTCGGTCGAGAGTCCGACGACGGCCCAGGTCTCGAGATCGTCGAGCATCAGGTCGACGGCCGTCTTGTCCTGCCAGTTCGCGCTCATGGCACCACGGTAGGCCGGAACTCAAGGAGGAGTCAGTACGTTGTTGCCCTGAAGGAGCTGATGCCCGATGAAGTGCCCCACCGATGGAGCGACGCTGACCATGAGCGAGCGCGCCGGCGTCGAGATCGACTACTGCCCCGAGTGCCGGGGCGTGTGGCTCGACCGCGGCGAGCTCGACAAGATCCTCGACCGCGCCGCCGCCGAGCTGGCGCCCGCACCGCAGGCGCCGGCCGCGCCGCCGGTCGCCCCGGCGGCGCCCCAGCCCACCTACCGCGACGAGCCCTACCGGGACGATCGCGGCTACCGGGGTGACTCCTACCGCGGCGACTCGTACGGCAAGCCGTACCGCAAGAAGAAGAAGGAGCACTGGCTCTCCGAGATCTTCGACTGAGCCGGGAACACCCCGTCACCGGCCCCCGTTGACGCTGGCATGAAGATCTTGCTCACCGGGGGAACCGGGTATATCGGGTCAGCGGTCCTCGACCGCCTCACCGCGGCCGGCCACGAGGTCACGGCCGTCGTGCGCAGCGACGACTCCCGCGCGAAGGTCGAGCAGGTCGGCGCGACAGGGCTCGTCGGCGACCTGTTCGACTCGTCATGGCTGCGCGAGCAGGTCGTGCTGCACGACGCCGGCATCCACACCGCGGCCGGCAGCGACGCCGACGACCAGGCGCTCAACACCTCGGTCGTCGACGCGGCGATCGCGGCGTTCGGCGGCACCGACCGCCCCTTCGTCCTCACGGGCGGCGTCTGGACCTACGGTGCGGGAGCCGACATCTCCGAGGACCGTGAGCCGAACCCCGTCCCGCTGACCGCGTGGCGCGTGCCACTCGAGCAGCGCCTGCTGGAGTCCGACGTCCGCGCCACCGTCATCCAGCCTGGCATCGTCTACGGCCACGGCACGGGCATCCCCGCGATGCTTGCCGACCAGAAGTCAGTCCCCGGCACGGGCGACCAGCACTGGACCACGGTCCACGTCGACGACCTCGCCGACCTGTACGTCGCGGCGCTCGAGGCACCGGGTGGACAGGCCTACCTCGGTGTGAGCGGCGTGAACCCGACCGTGCGCGAGATCGGCGACGCGATCGGCCCCGACGTCACGGCCCAGGGCGACGAGGCCACGCTCGACGCGCTCGGCCCGTTCGGTGAGGCGCTCCTGCTCGACCAGCAGGCGTCCGGCGCCAAGGCCCGCGCCGATCTCGGCTGGTCGCCCAGCCGACCGTCGCTCGTCGAGCTGCTGCGCGAGGGCTACCCGTCGGACCGCTGAGCCACGAGCCGGTAGCCCTGGCCCGGATCGGTCAGGAACAGCACGGGATTCGCCGGGTCGGGCTCGAGCTTGCGCCGCAGCTGTGCCAGGTAGACGCGCAGGTAGTGCGACTCGCGCCCGTACCCGGGACCCCACACCTCGTGGAGCAGCTCCTGCTGTGACACGAGGTGCCCGGCCCGTCGGGCGAGCACCTCCACGAGGTGCCACTCGGTCGGCGTCAGGCGCACGGGCTCACCGCCCGCCTCGGCGCGCCGTTCCGTCACGTCGAGCCGCACCCCTGCTCCCGTGACCACGAGGGCGGGCTCCTGCGTCGCGGTGCGTCGCACGGCGGCCCGGACCCGGGCCATGAGCTCCTCCATCTCGAAGGGCTTCGTCACGAAGTCGTCGGCTCCGGAGTCGAGCGCCTCGACCTTGTCGTCGGTCTCGTGCCGCGCCGAGAGGATCACGACGGGCACCGCATGCCGTTCACGCAGTCGCTGCAGGACCGACAGTCCGTCCAGGTCGGGCAGCCCCAGGTCGAGGATCACGGCATCGGGCAGGCGCTCCTCCACGACCTGGAGAGCGGAGCGACCGTCGGCCGCAGTCTCGACGTCGTAGCCGCGCGCCCGCAGGTTGATGCCGAGCGTGCGCACGATCGCCGGGTCGTCGTCGACCACGAGGACGAACGTCATGGGAGCCCTCCGCCCTCGGATCGTGCCGGCAGGTCGACGACGAACGTCGTTCCTCCGCCGGGCGTGTCGTCGAGCGTGAGGGTACCGGCCATAGCCTCGGTCAGTCCGCGCGCGACCGCGAGCCCGAGACCGACGCCGGAGCCTCCGGGCACGTCGCCGAGGCGCTGGAACGGCGCAAAGACCCGCTCGCGATCGGCCGGGGCGATGCCGGGGCCCGTGTCCGCGACCCGCAGCAGCACGCGGGGCCCAACGACCGAGGCGTCGACCCGCACGGTGGCGGGCTCCGGGGCGTGACGCACCGCGATCCGCACCACCGCATCGAGCTCGACCGGACCACTCCTGCTGGTCACGGCGCCCGCCTCGAGCCGGCTCATGTCGAGCAGGTTCGCGACGAGGGCGTCGAGACGGTCGGCGCCCTCCTCGATCGTGGCCAGGAGCGCCTCGGTGTCCTCCGGGCTCCACGCGATGCTGTCGTTGCGCAGGCTCGAGGCGGCGGCCTTGACCGACGCAAGCGGCGTGCGGAGGTCGTGCGAGACCGCAGCGAGCAGCGCCGCCCGCGCCCGGTCGGCCTCGGCGAGCGCCCGGCGCTCGGCGCTCTCGTGCGCGGCGGCCCGGCGCTCGCCCAGCACGCGGACGTGGGCCGCGTAGGCCGTCATGAGCCGCAGCTGGTCGGGCGACGGGGCGAGCCCGGTGAAGACCAGCGACGTCACGCCGTCGACCTCGATCGCGGTCTCCTCATCGCCCGCCTCCGCTGGCCCCTCGTCGGACGCGACGAGGACCTCACCGCCCTGGTCCACCACGGCGACACGGCGCATGCCGAACACCTCGCGGGCCCGGACCACGACGTCGCTCACGTCCAGCCCGGCGTGCAGCAACCCGTGCGCGAGGGCGGACAGCGCATCGGCCTCGGCCGTGGCCCGCAGCGCCTGCGCCGTGCGCCGAGCCGCGAGGTCGACGACCGACGAGACGGCCACTGCGACCACGATGAACAGCGCGAGGGCGTAGCCGTTCTCGGTCGTCGCGATCGCCAGCGTGCGCAATGGCGGCGTGAAGAAGAAGTTCAGCGCGAACCCGCTCACGAGCGCCGCGAGCACGGCGGGCAGCAGGCCCCCGACGAGTGCCGTGGCGACCACGACGACCATGAAGAGCATCGACTCGCTCGGCAGCGAGTGCAGGTCGGGCGTCATGAGCAACAGCCCCGACAGCAACAACGGCCCGACGACCGCGAGCACGAAGCCGGCAGCCCGACGCCGTGCCGCCAGCGCCGGTCTCGCCCGGACGTCGCCGCGCTGCCGTCGGGCCTCGTCGTGCGTCACGATGTGCACGTCAATGTCACCCGACTCCGCGATGACGACCTCGCCGATGCCGGGACGCACCAGGGTCGAGAGGCGTCCGCGGCGGCTCGCCCCGATCACGACCTGCGTCGCGTTCTCGGCACGCGCGAACGTCAGGATCGCACTCGCCGCATCGTCCCCGACCACGCTGTGGAACGTCCCGCCCAGGTCGGCGGCCATCGCCCGCATCTCCTCCAGGCGCGCGGGCGGGTGGTGCACGAGCCCGTCGCCGCGGGCGACGTAGAGCGCCATCCACCGCCCGCCGCCCGTGCGCGACGAGATGCGTTCCGCACGCCGCATCAGCGCCTCGGACTCCGGGCCGCCCGTCACGGCGACGACGAGGCGCTCCCGGGCGGCCCACGTCGCGTCGATGTCGTGCTGCGAGCGGTACCGCTCGAGACCCTCCTCGACGCGATCGGCGAGCCAGAGCAGCGCGACCTCGCGCAGCGCCGTGAGGTTGCCCTCGCGGAAGTACTGCGACAGCGCCGCGTCGACGCGGTCCGCGGGGTACACGTTGCCGTGCGCCATGCGACGGCGCAGTGCCTGCGGACTCATGTCGACGAGCTCGATCGCGTCGGCCGAGCGCACAAACCGGTCCGGCACGGTCTCGCGCTGCTGAACGCCCGTGATGGCCTCGACGACGTCGTTGAGCGACTCCAGGTGCTGCACGTTGACCGTCGTGATGACGTCGATCCCGGCCGCGAGGAGGGCCTCGACGTCCTGCCAGCGCTTGGCGTGCTCCAGGCCCGGCACGTTGGTGTGGGCGAGCTCGTCGACGACCGCGACGTCGGGACGACGCGCGAGCAGCGCGGGCAGGTCGAGCTCGGTCTGCTCGGTTCCGCGGTACGCGACGGTGCGGCGCGGCACGACCTCCAGGCCACCGATCCGCTCGGCCGTGTGCTGGCGACCGTGCGTCTCGACGACGCCGACCACGACGTCGGTGCCCCGCGCCGCCCGCCGGCACGCCTCGTCGAGCATCCGGTATGTCTTGCCTACCCCAGGGGCCGCACCGAGGTACACCCGCAGGGCGCCGCGGCCCGGCTCCTCGAGATCGCTCACGGGATCAGTCTGCTCCCTCGAGGGCCCGGTTGAGCGCGAGGACGTCGACGCGCGGCTGCCCGAGGAACCCGAGCTGGCGGCTCGACGTGTGGGCCTCGACCAGTCGCTCGACCTCCGCGACCGGCAAGCCCCGCTCCGCGGCGACACGGTCGATCTGCAGCGCGGCGTACTCCGGCGAGATGAAGGGATCCAGGCCCGAGGCCGACGCCGTCAGTGCGTCGGGCGGCACCGCGGACGGGTCGACCCCCTCGACCTCCGCGACCGCGGCCCGTCGCTCGTCGATCAGGGCGAGGAGATCCGGGCTCGAGGGTCCGAGGTTCGACGGCGCCGACGCGAGCCCGTCGTAGTCGTTCGCCGACGGTCGGCCGTGGAACCAGCCGTCGTCCGCGACCGGGAAGTCCTGGCCGATCGTCGCCTCGTGGCCCGGCACCACCTGGCCAGCGGCCCACACTGCAGCGGGATAGGCCACGCCGAGCAGGACCGTGGCCACGAGCAGCAGCCGGATCCCGACCCAGGCCTGTCGACCCGTCGACGTGAGCGTGTGCGTGAGGTTCGTCATCTGGTTCACCCGATTCCCGGAATCATCGACACGAACACGTCGATGAGCTTGATGCCGACGAACGGGACGACGAGGCCGCCGAGTCCGTAGACGAGGACGTTGCGGCGTAGGAGCGCCTCGGCCGACAGCGGCCGGTACTTCACGCCGCGCAGCGCGATCGGGATCAGCGCCACGATCACGAGCGCGTTGAACACGACCGCCGAGGCGATCGCCGACTCCGGCGTCGAGAGCCGCATGACGTTGAGCGTGTCGAGAGCGGGATACGCGGCCAGGAACATCGCCGGCAGGATCGCGAAGTACTTGGCGACGTCGTTCGCGATCGAGAACGTCGTCAGGGCACCACGCGTGATGAGCAGCTGCTTGCCGATCGCGACGACGTCGATGAGCTTGGTCGGGTCGGAGTCGAGGTCGACCATGTTGCCGGCCTCCTTCGCGGCCGACGTGCCGCTGTTCATCGCGACACCGACGTCGGCCGCCGCGAGCGCGGGGGCGTCGTTGGTGCCGTCGCCGGTCATCGCGACGAGGCGTCCACCCTCCTGCTCCTTGCGGATCAGCGCGAGCTTGTCCTCCGGCGTCGCCTCGGCCAGGACCTCGTCGACCCCGGCCTCGCGACCGATCGCCGCGGCGGTGCGCGGGTTGTCACCCGTGACCATGACGGTGCGGATGCCCATCGCCCGCAGCTGGGCGAAGCGCTCCACCATGCCGTCCTTGACGACGTCCTTGAGGTGCACGACGCCGAGCGCCCGCGCGCCCTCGGGGCCCGACTCCGCCACGACGAGCGGCGTACCCCCGGCACCGCTGACCTCGCCGACCTGCACCTGCACCGCAGTCGGCAGCGTTCCACCGAGCCACGCCTCCACGGCCGATCCCGCCCCCTTGCGCAGCGACCGCCCGTCGGCCAGGTCCACCCCCGACATGCGGGTCTGGGCCGTGAACTCCACGAACGTGGCGCCGCTCGGGAGGTTCGTGTCGTCGGCGCCCTGCGCAAGGGCGAGGTCGACGATCGAGCGGCCTTCGGGGGTCTGGTCGGCGAGGCTCGTGAACCGCGCGACGTCGCGCAGCTCGTCGGCCGTGACGCCAGGCGCCGACAGGAGCCCGGACGCACGGCGGTTGCCGTACGTGATGGTGCCGGTCTTGTCGAGCAGCAGCGTGCTGACGTCGCCGGCGGCCTCGACGGCGCGACCGGACATCGCGAGCACGTTGACCCGGACGAGCCGGTCCATGCCGGCGATGCCGATCGCCGACAGCAGGGCACCGATCGTGGTCGGGATGAGGCACACGAGCAGCGCCACGAGCACGAGCGGTCGCTGCGGCGCGCCGGCGAAGTCCGCCATCGGCGCCAACGTCACGACCGCGATCAGGAACACGATCGTCAGACTCGTGAGAAGGATCGACAGGGCGATCTCGTTCGGGGTCCGGCGTCGCTCCGCGCCCTCGACCAGCGCGATCATCCGGTCAAGGAACGTCTCCCCCGGTGCCGCCGTGATCTGCACGACGATCCGGTCCGAGAGCACCCGGGTGCCACCCGTGACGGCCGAGCGGTCGCCGCCAGCCTCACGGATCACCGGTGCGGACTCACCGGTGATGGCCGACTCGTCCACCGACGCGACGCCCTCGACGACGTCGCCGTCACCGGGGACCACCTCCCCGGCCTCGACCACGACGCGGTCCCCGACCGCGAGCTCGGTGCCCGGCACGACGACCTCCGTGCCGTCCGCCTCCAGCCGACGCGCGCTGACGTCGCTGCGCGCGGCTCGCAGCGAGTCGGCCTGTGCCTTGCCCCGCCCCTCGGCGACCGCCTCGGCCAGGTTGCCAAACACGACCGTGAGCCAGAGCCAGACGGCGATGAACCAGGCGAAGACCGACTGGTCGGCGATCGCGACGACGGTCGTGGCCACCGAGCCGGTCCACACGACGAACATCACGGGACTGCGCCAGAGGTGGCGGGGATCCAGCTTGCGCAGGGCCTGCGGCAGCTGGGCGACCAGCATGGACCAGTTCACGACATGACTCCGTTGGTGAGGGCCTCGGCGATCGGGCCGAGGGCGAGGGACGGCAGATAGGTCAGGCCCGTCACGAGCAGCACGACCCCGACGAGCAGGGACCCGAACAGCACGGTGTGGGTCGGGAGCGTGCCCGCCGTCGTGGGCACGGGACGCTGGCGGGCCAGGGATCCGGCCAGCGCGAGGACCAGCGCGATCGTGACGAACCGGCCGAGCAGCATCGCCGTCGCCAACGAGAGCTGGAAGAACGTCGAGGTCACCGTGATGCCGCCGAAGGCACTGCCGTTGTTGTTGGCCGCGGACGTGAACGCGTAGACGACCTCGCTGAACCCGTGCAGGCCCGAGTTCCCCAGCGCGTCGTTCGTGGAGGGCAGCGCGATCGCCACCCCGACCCCGACCAGCACGATCGCGGGCACGCTCAGCGTGTACAGCGCGACGCGGGTGATCTCCGGGCGCCCGATCTTCTTGCCGAGCAGCTCGGGCGTGCGGCCGACCATCAGGCCGGCGACGAACACCGTCACGACGGCCATCACGAGCATCCCGTAGAGACCCGAGCCGACGCCGCCGGGCGACACCTCTCCCAGCATCATGTTGACGAGCGCCGCATCGCCGCCCGCGGGCGTGAGTGAGTCGTGCGAGGCATTGACGGCACCCGTGGAGGTGCTGGTCGTGGCGGTGGAGAACAGGATCGAGCCCCACGTGCCGAACTGGGTCTCCTTGCCCTCCATCGCGGCACCGGCCGCCCGGGCTGCGACGCCCTGCCCCGTGCTCTCGGCCCAGGTCGCGACAGCCAGCGAGGCCGTGAACAAGGCCGCCATGGCGCCGAGGACCGTGAGGCCCTGGCGGCGCGAGCCGATCATCGTGCCGAACGTGCGCGTCAGGGCCACCGGCACCAGCAGCATCAGGAAGATCTGCAGCAGGTTCGAGAACGGCGTGGGGTTCTCGAACGGGTGCGCCGCGTTGGCGTTGAAGAAAACTCCGCCGTTAGTGCCAAGCTGCTTGATCGCCTCCTGGCTCGCGACCGGTCC
>JAHEXN010000241.1 GCA_023252095.1 Actinomycetes bacterium
ACGCGAGCTCTCCGACCTCCCGGCCAACGCGCAGTCCTACGTGCGCGAGCTCGAGGCCATCAGCGGTGCCCGCATCTCCGCGGTCGGTGTCGGCCCCGGCCGCGAGGAGACCGTGGTCCTGCACGACCTGCTCTGAGCCGGGGCGGCTCCGGCCCGCGGCGTCGCTAGGGTGTGGCGGGTGAAGACCCTCGTGATCGGCACCGGTGGCCGAGAACACGCGCTCGCCCTCGCACTGTCCCGCGACCCGGGTGTGTCGGAGGTGCACGCCGCCCCCGGCAACCCCGGCATCGCGCAGGTCGCGACGCTGCACGACGTCGACCCGCTCGACGGTGAGGCGGTCGCCCGACTCGCCACCGAGATCGGGGCCGAGCTCGTCGTGATCGGCCCGGAGGCGCCGCTCGTCGCCGGCGTCGCCGACGCGCTGCGCGCCGCCGGCATCGACTGCTTCGGTCCCAGCGCCGCTGCGGCCCAGATCGAGGGGTCGAAGGCGTTCGCGAAGGAGGTCATGGCCGCCGCCGAGGTGCCTACCGCGATGGCGCGCGTGTGCACGACCCAGGACGAGATCGAGGCCGCGCTCGACGCCTTCGGCGCGCCTCACGTCGTCAAGGACGACGCACTCGCGGCAGGCAAGGGCGTCGTCGTGACCGACGATCGCCAGGAGGCTCTCGACCACGCGCTGTCGTGCGACCGGGTCGTGATCGAGGAGTTCCTCGACGGGCCCGAGGTCTCGCTGTTCGCCATCACCGACGGGTCGACCGTGCTGCCGCTGCAGCCCGCCCAGGACTTCAAGCGCGCGCTCGACGGCGACGAGGGACCCAACACCGGCGGCATGGGCGCCTACACGCCGCTGCCGTGGGCGCCGGACGACCTCGTGGCCGAGGTGACCCGCCGGGTGCTCGTGCCCACCGTCGAGGAGATGGCCCGACGTGGCACCCCGTTCAGCGGTCTGCTCTACGCTGGTCTCGCGCTGACCAGCCGGGGCGTCCGCGTCATCGAGTTCAACGCCCGGTTCGGCGATCCCGAGACGCAGGCGCTGCTGGCGATGCTCCGCACGCCGATCTCGGCCCTGCTGCGCGGCGCGGCCAACGGCACGCTCGCCGAGGTCGGTCTGCCGCAGTGGACGGGCGGCTCGGCCGTCGCGGTCGTGATGGCGTCGGCCGGCTACCCCGCGACGAGCAGCTCCGGCGACCGCATCCTCGGCGTCGACGCGGCGAACGCGATCGAGGGCGTCGACGTCATCCACGCCGGCACCGCACTCGACACCGATGGCAACCTCGTGACCGCCGGGGGTCGCGTGCTGGCCGTCACGGGCGTCGGCGAGGACCTCGAGCAGGCGCGCATCCGGGCGTACTCCGGCGTCGACGCGATCATCATCGAGGGCGGCCAGCACCGCACCGACATCGCGCTCAAGGCCCAGCTCGGCGAGATTGCCCCCTGATCCACCGCCCGGGGCGGGGGTCGGGGAGCGTCCTGCGAGAATGACGTCGTGACCGCACCGAACGTCCTCGCCTCGCGCTACGCCTCCGCCGAGCTCGCCCGACTCTGGTCGCCCGAGCACAAGATCGTGCTGGAGCGTCAGCTCTGGATCGCGGTCCTGAAGGCGCAGCGCGACCTCGGCATCGAGACCCCCGACGGCGTCGTCGAGGCCTACGAGGCCGTCGTCGACCAGGTCGACCTCGACTCGATCGCGGCCCGCGAGCGCGTGACCCGCCACGACGTCAAGGCGCGCATCGAGGAGTTCGCGGCGCTCGCCGGCACCGAGCACATCCACAAGGGCATGACCTCGCGCGACCTCACCGAGAACGTCGAGCAGCTGCAGGTCAAGGCCTCGCTCGAGCTCGTGCGCCGCCGCATCGTTGCCGCCCTGGCCCGGCTGGGCCGTCTCGCGGGCGAGAACGCCGAGCTCGTCATGGCGGGCCGCAGCCACAACGTCGCGGCGCAGGCCACGACGATGGGCAAGCGTTTCGCCACGGTCGCCGACGAGCTGCTCGTCTCGCTCGGCCGCATCGACTCGCTGCTCGAGCGCTACCCGCTGCGCGGCATCAAGGGCCCGGTCGGCACGGGCCAGGACATGCTCGACCTGCTGGGAGGCGACGTCGCGCTCCTGGCCGAGCTCGAGGACCGGGTCGCCGCGCACCTCGGCTTCACCAACGTGCTCACGAGCGTCGGCCAGGTGTATCCGCGCTCGCTCGACTACGACGTGGTCACGGCGCTGGCCCAGACGGTCGCCGCGCCGAGCAACCTCGCCACGACGATCCGCCTGATGGCCGGCAACGAGCTCGTGACCGAGGGCTTCAAGCCCGGCCAGGTCGGCTCCAGCGCGATGCCGCACAAGATGAACACCCGGTCGTGCGAGCGCGTCAACGGCCTCTCGGTCGTCGTGCGTGGCTACGTCTCGATGATCGGCGAGCTCGCCGGCGACCAGTGGAACGAGGGCGACGTGTCGTGCTCGGTCGTGCGCCGCGTGGCCCTGCCCGACGCGTTCTACGCGACCGACGGCCTGTTCGAGACGTTCCTGACGGTGCTCGATGAGTTCGGCGTCTTCCCGGCGGTCGTGCAGCGCGAGCTCGACCGGTACCTGCCGTTCCTCGCCACGACGAAGGTCCTGATGGCGGCCGTCCGCGCCGGTGTCGGCCGCGAGACGGCCCACGAGGCCATCAAGGAGCACGCCGTCACGGTCGCGCTCGAGATGCGCGAGCAGGGCACCGCCGAGAACGACCTCTTCGCGCGCCTGGCCGCCGACGACCGCCTCGGCCTCACCCAGGCCGACCTCGCCTCGCTCGTCGCTGAGCCCATCGCCTTCACGGGCGCGGCGACGCACCAGGTCACCGAGGTCGTCGCCCGGATCACCGAGGTCCTGGATGCCGATCCCGAGGCCGCCGCCTACACCCCCGGCGCGATCCTCTAGCTCCAGCACCCGCTCCCTGAGGTGTGGCCGAGCTCTGCGAGGGAGCCTCGAAGGGCGCACCTCAACCACCGGTGGTGCGGGCGTAGCCCCGTTCCTTGAGGTGCGAGGAACGAGCCTCGAAAGGGGTGCCTGTGCCCACATCGTGACCTGGGTTTCGAGGCTCGCGCGCCAGGGCGCGCTCGCACCTCAACCACCGGGGGTGCGGGCCAAGCCGATGAGGAGCCTCGAAGGGCGCACCTCAGCCGGCGGAACCGAGGCTCGGCGACCAGCCGAGCTCGGGGCCGAGACGGGTCGCGATGTCGGTCAGGATCTGCACGTAGTCGTCGGGCTCGAACGTGAACGGAAGCGCGAACACGACCTCGTCGACCGCCTGGAACCCCGCGTGCGCGCGCAGCTGCTCGGCGATGGCAGCCGACTCCCCGACGAGGTCGGGGGCGAACATCATCCGCGCGGGCCCCTGCGGCTCGCGCGTACGGGCCAGGCGCGACTCGGCGTAGGCCTCGTACTTGGCCCGCTGCTCCGGCGTGGCCGAGTCGGTCGGCACCACGACGAGTCCCTGGGACGCGCGTGCCTGCTCGCCGAGCGGGTGCCGGGCGCGGAACTCGTCGACCTGGGTGCGCTGGATGCGCGCGAAGTCGTCGTCCTCCTCGGCCTTCACGACACTGCTCGTGAGCAGGTTCAAACCCTGCTCACCGGCCCACCGGACCGACGCGAGACTCGCCGCGCCGTACCAGACACGGGCGGCCAGACCGGGGGAGTGCGGCTGGATCCGACGCGAGAACATCTCGATGCCGACGGTGCCCTCGAAGGAGCTGACGGGCTCTCCGCGCAGGTTGGCCAGCAGCCGCTCGACGCGGGCGTAGGAGAAGTCCTCGAGCTCGGCGGTGTCCGGGTAGAGGTGGTCCTTGAGGTGCTCGTAGTTCATCGGCGGGCCGACGCTGACGCCCGGGTTGAGGCGCCCGCCGCTCAGCACGTCGACCGTGCCGAGGTCCTCGGCCAGGCGGAACGGGTTCTCGAGCCCGAGCGGTGTCACGGCCGTGCCGAGCTCGATGCGGCTCGTGCGCTGCGTCGCCGCGGCCAGCACCGCGACGGGCGAGGAGATGCCGTGCTGAAGGTGGCGATGGCGCAGCCAGGCCGAGTCGAAGCCGAGCTGTTCACCGAGCTCGATGAGGCGCAGCGTGGACTCATGGCCCGGGCCCGGGTCGTCGCCGTCGAACAGGCCGATGGTCAGGAAGCCGAGGCGGCGCAGGGCAGAACGATCGGGCATGCGGTCCATGATGTCCGACCTCCTGAACCTCGGGCCGCGGGGCTCAGTCGCCGGAGAGCAGCGCGAGCACGATCGGGTCGGGTTGCCCCGCCCAGGTGGCGGTGAGCACGCCGGCCGCAGCGGGGTGGTCGTCGCCGGGAGCGATCGCGACCGCGACGCGCAGCTGGCCGGACCCGGACCCCGAGCCGCGGACGGTCGCCGTCGTCGACCGGACGATCGGGCTCCCGTCGGGCGTCGTGAGCGTCGCCTGACCGCGTCCCTCCCGGATCACGGCCGTCGTCTCGCTGACGTAGACCGGGTCGCTCGTGCCGAGGTACACCCAGCGGTGGCCGAGGTCCGAGTGCTCGGACTCACCGATCAGCACCCCCTCGGCGATAGGGCTGTCGCGGTACGTCAGGGGCACCTGCACCACGCCACCCCCGACGCGCAGCAGGAACGTCTCGATGCCGACCTCGCCCGCCGGGTCGTCGAGCCGGAAGCTCGCCTCGGGCTCCGGGACCTCCGCCCCGGCCGGCCACCACGCCTGCGTCGGCAGCCAGGCGGTGAGCAGCTCGTGCTTGCTGGGAGTCAGGTCGGCCCCGGTGTAGACGATTGCCATGCCTCCATGGTGCCCGCTGGTCACCGCGCCCACTAGCCTGAGCGCGTGACCCTCGAGATCCCCGGAGCCACCCACCTGCACTCGGGCAAGGTCCGCGACCTGTACACGCTCCCCGACGGGAACCTGTTGATGGTCGCGTCCGACCGCATCAGTGCGTTCGACCACGTCCTGGAGCCGGGGATCCCCGACAAGGGCGAGATCCTCACGCGCATGTCGCTGTGGTGGTTCGACCAGCTCGCCGACCTCGTGCCCCACCACGTGATCTCGACCGACGTCCCGCCGGAGGTCGCGGGCCGAGCGGTCGTGTGCGAGAACCTCGCGATGTTCCCCGTGGAGTGTGTCGCCCGCGGCTACCTCACCGGATCGGGGCTCATCGACTACACCCGGACCGGCGCGGTGTGCGGCGTCCCGTTGCCGGACGGCCTCGTCGACGGCGCGCGGCTTCCCGAGCCGATCTTCACGCCCGCGACGAAGGCCGACCTCGGCGAGCACG
>JAHEXN010000012.1 GCA_023252095.1 Actinomycetes bacterium
ACATCGACAACGGCATCACCGAGGAACCCGCGGTGCAGCTCACGTTGGCCGATGGCGACCGCAACGACATGATCGCGGGTGACTACCTCACTCGCGACGGCGCCGACTGGCCGCTGCCCGGCACCACGTGGGCGGCCCTGAACCTCGACGCGACCAGCAGCGGCACGGCCCACACCCTGAACGACGGCAGCCTGACCCTCGGCACGCCGCAGAAGGCCGGAGCCCAGACCTACATCCCGCTGCCCACGAGCCCGCTCGCGACCGACTCCCCCACGGCCTCGCTGCTCGACGCCGCCGGTCTGAAGCTGCTCACGTCGCAGATCCCCGGCCTGGCCGACATGAACGGCCTGATCGGGCTGCCAGGCCTGAGCTACACCTCACCCGCGCTGACGCAGAACGTGGTCTCGGCCGGTCCCGCGTCGCTGCAGGTCCGCCTGTCGACGACGTCGCCCGAGACGGCCATCTGGGCCGTGGTCTCCGACGTGCACCCCGACGGCACGGCGCACCCACTGACGGTCGGCCGGCTGCTCTCGTCGTTCCCGAACGTCGTCGAGGAGAAGTCCCTCAAGGACGAGAACGGCACGATCGTGCAGCCGTACGGCGACTACAGCGTCAAGACCCCGCTGGCCGGGTTCCTGAGCTCTCGGCTGTACCAGGTCGAGATGTGGCCGATCGCCAACCGCTTCAAGGCGGGGCACCGCATCCGCCTTGACATCGTGGGCGCCTCGGCGTTCTCGATGCCCACGGTTCCCGGCATCAACACCGTCGAGGTCGGCGGTGCGAGCGGATCCCGGCTGCTGTTCCCCGTGCTTCCGGAGAGCAACATCGCCACAGCGCTGCCCGGCGCCGCTCCCGCTCCGGCCGCTGCGCCGGCACCGACGACCCCGCCGAGCACCGCACCCACCACCGCTCCCGCTCCGACGAACGGCATCACGTCGCTGCTGAAGAGCGTCCTCGGTGTGCTGCCGTCGCTGGGTCTGCTGCTGCGACGCTAGCTAGACCTGGCGGATCAGGCCCTCCTGGGCCACCGTGGCCACCAAGGCACCGCGCTCGTCGAAGACGCGCGCGGTGCTGAGGCCGCGGGCCCCGGAGGCCGACGGCGATGACTGGTCGTAGAGCATCCACCCGTCGACCGCGATCGGTCGGTGGAACCAGATCACGTGGTCGAGCGACGCCGGCTGGATGCTCGGTGACCCGATGTAGACACCGTGCGGCACGAGCGAAGCGCCCAGCAGGCTGAGGTCGCTGATGTACGTGAAGGCCGCGTTGTGCGTGAGCCGGGAGTCCGGCAGCTGGCCCGAGGCCTTGAACCAGAGGCGCTGCACGACCAGGCGACCACTCGCATCACGCTGAGCCTCTGCCCGGTTGTCGCCGACGTACCGCAGGTCGAAGGACGACCACTCACGGCTCCACTGCTCGGCGTACTCGGGCCCCCGGGCCTTGACGATCTCGCCCAGGGGAATCGCCTCGTCGGGCGAGGGGACGTCCGGCATGGGGTCCTGGTGCTCGAAGCCCGGCTCCTCCACCTGGAACGAGGCCGTCATGTAGAAGATGATCTTGCCGTGCTGACGGGCGGCGACCCGCCTCGTCGTGAACGACCGGCCGTCGCGCACGTTCTCGACGTCGTAGACGATCGGGATGCTCGGGTCGCCCCCGAGGATGAAGTAGATGTGCAGCGAGTGCAGGTGACGGTCGTCGGGCACGGTGTTCTGGGCCGCGACCACGGCCTGCGCCGCGACCTGCCCGCCGAAGACCCGCTTCAGCATCGAGTTCTCGGGCTGGCGACCACGGAAGAGTCCGACCTCGAGCTGTTCGAGCTCGAGCAGGTCCAGCAGTTCGGTGAGGGAGGCAGGCACGACGCGATCCTAGCGACCCGGAGGAGTCAGGAGTCGCCGTTCTTGCGCTGGCGTGCCAGGTACTCCTCGAACTGCCCGGCGAGCTCGTCGGCGCTCGGCAGGTCCTCGTCGCTGGCGAGCAGCGACTGGGCCGCGCCGCGCGTGAACGCGTCGTACTGCTGCTCCAGGCCGCTCACGAGCTCGGCGCCGTGCTGGTCCTCGATCTGCGCCTCGATCTCGACCATCGCGCTGGCGTGGCGCTCGCGCAGGGGCGCCAGGTCGATCTGCAGGCCCAGGCGGTCGGTGACCGCCTCCAGCAGCACGACCGCCGCACCGGGGTAGTCCACCTGGGCCAGGTAGTGCGGGACGTGCGCGACGTAGCCGGCGGCCTCGTGGCCCCAGGAGCCGAGCCGGTACTCGAGCATCGACTGGGCGGACGAGGGCACCACGAGCTCGGCCGACCACAGGTTCGTGCGGTCGATGAGCTCCGGTGACGTGCCGTGCGCCGTGACGAGCATGGGACGGGTGTGGGGCACGCCCATCGGGACCGATCCCAGGCTCAGGGTCAGGTCGATGTCGAGGTCGTCGATGACCTGCCGGACCTCGGCCGCGAACCGCTCCCACAGGAAGTCCGGCTCCGGGCCCGCGAGGACGAAGTACGGGCGTCCCGTGAGGTCGTGCTCCAGGACGACGTCGAGCCGCGGGGCGTCGTAGTCGAGGTAGTGGTCCTTGTGGAACCGCAAGGTCGGTCGACGGGCGCGGTAGTCGAACATCGCGTCGATGTCGAAGGAGTGCACGACGTCGCCGTGACCGGACAGCAGGTGCTCGGCGGCGATGCGTGAACCACCACCGGCGGAGAGGAAGCCGTCGAGTGCCACGATCAGCACCGTCTGGTCGTTCGGCGACAGGACGTCGTCGGCACTCTGCTCGTCAGTGATCGGTTCGTCGGGGTTCTGGGGGACGCCGTCAGGCGTCTCGTCACGCTTCAAAGGCCACTTCATCGTCAACCGCGCCCTAGCCGTCGTTGTTCCCGGTGCGGGGCAGGAACCGCAGGGCGTCGTCGGCGACGGCCGGCGCGGTGAGGCCGAGTCGCTCCAGCAGGACGTCGCGCTTGGCGTGCGGCAGGAACTCCTGGGCGATCGCGTGCACCCGCACCGGTACCGCGAGGCCCGCGTCGCTGACGGCCTGCACCAGGGTCGAGCCGACCCCGCCCTGGCGACCGTTGTCCTCGATCGTGACGACGAGGCGGTGGCGGCCGGCGAGCTCGACGAGCTGCGAAGGAAGGGGCTTGACCCAACGAGGGTCGACCACGGTGCTGCGGACGCCCGCCTCGGCCAGCAGGTCTGCGGCCTCGAGCGCGGTGTGCGACATCGGGCCGACCCCGACCAGCAGCACCTCGGCGTCGGCGTCACGCCGCAGCACGTCGACGACGCCGACGCGCTCGACGGCTTCGACGTCCTCGGGGACCGCGCCCTTGGCGAAGCGCACGACCGAGGGAGCGTCGTCGATCGCGACGGCCTCGCGCAGGGCCTCGCGCAGGCGGGAGCCGTCGCGCGGCGCCGCCAGGTGCAGGCCCGGCACGAGCTGCAGGAGCGACATGTCCCACATGCCGTTGTGCGAGGCTCCGTCGTCGCCCGTGACGCCGGCACGGTCGAGCACGAACGTGACCCCGCAGCGGTGGAGCGCGGTGTCGAGCAGCACCTGGTCGAACGCGCGGTTCAGGAAGGTCGCATACACGGCGACGACGGGGTGGACCCCTCCCATCGCCATGCCGGTGGCGCACGTGACGGCGTGCTGCTCGGCGATGCCGACGTCGAACACGCGGTCGGGGAACTTGTCGGCGAACGCGTCGAGGCCCACGGGGTGCAGCATCGCTGCGGTGATGCCGACGACGTCGGTGCGCTCGTCGGCGATGCGCACGATCTCGTCGCGGAAGACCGAGGTCCACCCTGCGGGGGCGACCGCGAGGGCGTCGCCCGTGAGGCGGTCGAACGGCACCGACTGGTGCATCTGGTCGTTCTCGTTGTCGACCGCGATGTCGTAGCCCTGGCCCTTGGTCGTGAGCACGTGCACGAGCACCGGCCCGGCGAAGCGCTTCGCGGCCGTGAGCGCCGACTCGAGCGCGACCTGGTCGTGGCCGTCGACCGGCCCGATGTACTTGATGCCGAGGTCCTCGAACATGCCCTGAGGCGCCAGGGCGTCCTTGACGCCCTTCTTGACGGCGTGGAGGGCCTCGTAGGCCGCCGGCCCGAGGGCTCCTCCACGGCCCGTGAGACGTTCCTTGATGGCCTGCAGGGTCGGCTCGTACCCCGGGCTGGTGCGAATGCCGGTGAGTCGCTGGGCGAGCCCACCGACGGTCGGCCGGTACGAGCGGCCGTTGTCGTTGACGACCACGACGAGCCGGCGGTCGCGGTGCGCCGCGATGTTGTTGAGCGCCTCCCAGGCCATGCCACCTGTCAGCGCGCCGTCGCCGATCACGGCGACGACGTGTCGGTCCGAGCCGGTCTGCTCGTGCGCGCGAGCGAGCCCGTCGGCGTACGACAGGCTCGTGGAGGCGTGGGAGTTCTCGACCCAGTCGTGCTCGGACTCCGCGCGCGAGGGGTAGCCCGAGAGGCCCGTCTCGGTCCGGAGACCAGCGAAGTCGCGGGCGCGCCCCGTGAGCATCTTGTGCACGTACGACTGGTGGCCGGTGTCCCACACGACCTTGTCGAGGGGCGACTCGAACACGCGGTGGATCGCCATCGTGAGCTCCACGACGCCCAGGTTGGGCCCCAGGTGCCCACCGCGCGCGGCCACGGCGGCGATCAGGAGCTCACGGATCTCCTCGGCCAGCTGCTCCAGCTCGGCCGCGTCGAGGTGCTCGAGATCGCGCGGACCCGTGATCCCGGCGAGGATCCCTCGAGCGTCCACAGCGTCGTTCGCGGCCATTCGGCCAGTCTACCGAGGCTGGCCCACGCCGCCCGGAGGCGTCAGCGGTAGGTCCCGCGCTCGTGCCGCAGCGCGGCGAGGTCGGTCAGGTCGACCGACGCGAGCTCGACCTCGTGGCGCACCGACCAGCCCGTCTCCCGGTCCGCGACCTGGCTGACGCGGCCCCGCGCGACGGCGGCCGCACCACCGAGCTCGGGCCCGTGGGAACCATCGCGCCACTGGCCGATCGTGAACATCCCGCCGGGGGCCGGGGCCTGCCCGGCGAAGACCTCGGCGAGCTCACCCTGCCCCGGACCCAGGACGTTGACGACACAAGCAGTGCCGGCGGTCAGCGACTCCGCAAGGTCCGACAGGGGGTCGAGCATCATGAGGACGACACCCGGGTCACCGTCGACGACGATCAGTGACGACACCGTCAGCCCGACGCGCGACCGGCCCTCCCCGGTTGTCACGACGGCGACGCCGGCGGGCCAGCGCCCCCGCAACCGACGCACGGCCGACCGCTCCCCCTCCGGGGGCAGGAACGGGTGCTCGTCGTGGATCGTCATGACCCCATCCTGCCCTCCCCGGGCCAGCCCTTGTGCTGACGAGCTCGTCGCACCAATACTTAGCCATATGGCTAACCAAACAGGGGTGCTCGACGACGTGTTCCTCGCGCTCGCCGACCCCACGCGGCGGTCGGTCGTCCGCCACCTCGGACGGGGGCCAGCCAGCGTCAGCGAGCTCGCGCGCGGACGCGCCATGTCGCTGCCGTCGTTCCTCAAGCACGTGCGCACGCTCGAGCGGGCGGGCCTGGTAAGCACCACCAAGACCGGCCGGGTCCGCACCTGCGCCCTCGACCGCGAACGCCTCGAGCTCGTGCACGACTGGCTCGCTGAGGAACGACGGGTCTGGGAAGGCCGGACCGACCGTCTCGAACAGCTCGTGACCCGATCGACGACATCCCCGAAGGACCTCCCATGACCACCTCGACGCTCGACCCCACGCTCGACCTGGTGCTGCGACGCGTCATCCGTGCGCCTCGCGCGGCGATCTGGCGCGCCTGGACCGATCCGGACCTGCTGGCCCAGTGGTGGATCCCCGCTCCCACGCAGCTCCGCGTCGACCGTCTGGAGGTGCGCCCGGGCGGCGGCTTCGTGACACGGATGAGCGACGACGGAGCGACCTTCTCGCCCCACACCGACGGGATCTTCCTGGTCGTCGAGCCCGAGCAACGA
Organism: Actinomycetes bacterium; assembly: GCA_023252095.1. Taxonomy (GTDB): domain Bacteria; phylum Actinomycetota; class Actinomycetes; order Propionibacteriales; family Nocardioidaceae; genus Aeromicrobium. Next base: position 5,981 of record JAHEXN010000012.1, read on the forward strand.
CTCGTCTTCACGAACGCGATCGACAGCCGCTGGCGACCGGCGTCACCCGCCCCTGTGACGATGACCGCTGAGATCGTGGTGACCGAGCACGACGACGGTACCGAGTACACCGCCACGGTCCGCCACGGCAGTCCGACCCAGCGTGACCTGCACGAGGAGCTCGGGTTCCACGATGGCTGGAGTTCGGTCACCGAGGCCCTCGCCGCTCTGGTCGAGACCCCCTGACCACGCGAAGCGGCCCCCTCCAGGCTGGAGGGGGCCGCTTCGTCACACGCTCAGCTCAGAGGAGGGAGCGCAGCACGTACGGCATGATGCCGCCGTTGCGGTAGTAGTCCGCCTCGCCGGGGGTGTCGATGCGCACGACCGCGTCGAACTCGACGTCGCCGGCCGTGACCTTGACGGTCTTCGGCGTGCGGCCCTCGTTGAGCTCGGTGATGCCCGTGAACTCGAACGTCTCCTCGCCCGTCAGGCCGAGGCTCTCGGCGTTCTGACCCTCGGGGTACTGCAGCGGCAGCACGCCCATGCCGATCAGGTTCGAGCGGTGGATGCGCTCGTAGCTCTCGGCGATGACGACCTTCACACCCAGCAGCGCGGTGCCCTTGGCGGCCCAGTCGCGCGACGAGCCCGAGCCGTACTCCTTGCCCGCCAGCACGACGAGCGGGATGCCGGCCTCCTGGTAGTTCGCCGAGGCGTCGAAGACCGTCGTCACCTCGCCATCGGTGCTGAAGTCACGGGTGAAGCCGCCCTCGGTGCCCGGGGCGATCTGGTTGCGCAGGCGGATGTTCGCGAACGTGCCACGGATCATGACCTCGTGGTTGCCGCGCCGCGAGCCGAGCGAGTTGAAGTCGCGGGGCTCGACGCCCTTCTCCATGAGGTACTTGCCGGCCGGGCTGTCCTTCTTGATCGCACCGGCCGGGCTGATGTGGTCGGTCGTGACCGAGTCGCCGAGCTTGAGCAGCACGCGGGCGCCGCTGACGTCGGTGACGGGCGACGGCTCGAGCTGCATGCCGTCGAAGTACGGCGCCTTGCGGGCGTACGTGGAGTCCTCGTCCCACTCGAAGGTGTCACCTTCCGGCGTGGGCAGGTTCTGCCACCGCTCGTCGCCCGCGAACACGTCGGCGTACTCCGAGCTGAAGGTGTCCGACGAGATCGACGACGCGATGACGTCCTCGACCTCGGTCGGCGAGGGCCAGATGTCGCGCAGGAAGACGTCGTTGCCGTCCTGGTCCTGACCCAGCGGGGCCGTCTGCAGGTCGGTGTCCATCGTGCCGGCCAGCGCGTACGCGATGACCAGCGGCGGCGACGCCAGGTAGTTCATCTTGATGTCGGGGTTGATGCGACCCTCGAAGTTGCGGTTGCCCGACAGCACCGAGACGACCGCGAGGTCGCCGTCGTTGACGGCCTGGCTGACCTCGGGGATCAGCGGGCCGGAGTTGCCGATGCACGTCGTGCAGCCGTAGCCCACGAGGTTGAACCCGAGCTTGTCGAGGTACGGGGTCAGACCGGACTTGTTGTAGTAGTCGGTCACGACCTTCGAGCCCGGGGCCAGCGTCGTCTTGACCCACGGCTTGCGCGTGAGGCCCTTCTCGACGGCCTTCTTGGCCAGCAGGGCCGCGCCGAGCATGACCGACGGGTTCGACGTGTTGGTGCACGACGTGATGGCTGCGATCGTGACGGCGCCGTGGTCGACCTCGAAGGACGTGCCGTCCTCGAGCGTGACGGTCTGGGGGTTGCTGGGGCGACCCGCGCCGGCCGGAGCCGGGGCGTGCGGGGCGTCACCGTTGGTGCCGGACGCGCTGCTGCTGGGCGCGTCCGAGGCCGGGAAGGACTCATCGACGGCCTCGTCGTAGCCGTTGACCTCCTGCGGGCCATCCGTCGCGTAGTCGGCCAGGGCCGTGCGGAAGGAGCCCTTCGCCTCGGTCAGCTCGACGCGGTCCTGCGGGCGCTTCGGGCCGGCGATCGAGGGGACGACGGTCGAGAGGTCAAGCTCGAGGTACTCGCTGTAACGCGGCTCGTGGTCGGCGTCGTGCCACAGGCCCTGAGCCTTGGCGTAGGCCTCCGTGAGGGCGATCTGCTCCTCGCTGCGGCCCGTGAGACGCATGTACTTGGTCGTCTCGTCGTCGATCGGGAAGACCGCGATCGTGGAGCCGTACTCGGGGCTCATGTTGCCGATCGTGGCGCGGTTGGCCAGCGGCACGGCGCCGACGCCCGGACCGTAGAACTCGACGAACTTGCCGACGACACCCGTCTTGCGCAGCAGCTCGGTGATCGTGAGGACGAGGTCGGTCGCGGTGGAGCCCTCGGGCAGCTCGCCGGAGAGCTTGAAGCCGACGACGCGCGGGATCAGCATGCTGATGGGCTGCCCGAGCATCGCGGCCTCCGCCTCGATGCCGCCCACGCCCCAGCCGAGGACGCCCAGGCCGTTGACCATCGTGGTGTGCGAGTCGGTGCCGACGCAGGAGTCGGGGTAGGCGACCTGACCACCGTCGACGTCCTTCGTGAACACGACGCGCGCGAGGTGCTCGATGTTGACCTGGTGCACGATGCCGGTGCCCGGCGGGACGACCTTGAAGTTGTCGAACGCGCCCTGGCCCCAGCGCAGGAACTGGTACCGCTCGCCGTTGCGCTCGTACTCGATCTCGACGTTGCGCTCGAACGCCTCGGGCGTGCCGAAGACGTCGGCGATGACCGAGTGGTCGATGACCATCTCGGCGGGGGCGAGCGGGTTGATCTTGGACGGGTCGCCGCCGAGCTCGACCATCGCCTCGCGCATCGTGGCGAGGTCGACAACGCACGGGACGCCGGTGAAGTCCTGCATGATGACGCGTGCGGGCGTGAACTGGATCTCCTGCGTGGGCTCCGACTTCGGGTCCCACGCACCGATCGCGCGGATGTCGTCGGACGTGATGTCCGCGCCGTCCTCGGTGCGCAGCAGCGCCTCCAGGAGGATCTTGAGGCTGAACGGGAGCGACGCGACGTCGACGCCGTCGCCCGTGACCGCATCGAGGCGGTAATAGTCGAACGAGGAGTCACCGACCTGCAGTGATTCCTTCGCGTTGAAGCTGTCGACGGACATGTGACGCATCTCCTTGGGGCCGGGTTGATTCCATCCTGCCGCGCCTCGCGGTGTCACCGCTCGCTCAGGTCTGCCTAACCATGGACGGACCTACGGACGCAGGATGCATCGTCGATTGTGTCTTGACATCAAGATACATGACATCAAGACACCGGCGCGACCCGACACGTCACCACAGGCTCGGCAGGCGACCCATGAGGGGCCACAGGAAGCTCAGGTAGAGGGCGAACACGACCAGCACACCGATCACGCCGACCGCGTCGATCGCGGCGAGTGCGTGTCGGTGGTGCGCCGTCGTGACGTCGTCGGAGTCGACGACCTGGGTGCCCGCCAGACGATCGGCTAGGCCTCGGTCGGTCGGCAGCAGAAGCGGCACCAGGATCACCAGCACCGCCAGGTAGGCGAACGCGCCCACGTGCCAGGCCTCCGGGGTCAACCGGCGCAGCACCGTCGGGAGACCGATGGGCAGGACCGCGAGCGCCAGGTCCAGCAGCCCGACCGCCACGACGCCGCGCCACAGACCCCGGAGCCACCCCGAGGGACGGCCGGTGCGGACGTCGACGACCTGGAGCCCCGTGCGGTGCTTGCCGATGCTGTGGCCACGGATGCCCTGACGGACGCCGTTGTTCCAGAGGAGGAAGAGCTCCCCGGCGATCAGGCCGCTCAGGATCAGGCCGTCGGACAGGCCCACCGACCAGAACGTCTCGTCGTCCTCCCGCACGACCGCTGCCAGCGCGTAGAGCAACGCCCCGACCGAGAAGGCCGAGCAGAACACGAGCGCGTCGTGCAGCAGCGCGTCGCGACGACGCTGGCGGACCGTCAGCGGCTCCTCGGGCAGCTCGAGCTCGTCGGCCTCGCTCGTGCCGCTGGTCTCCCACTGGCGCTCGCTCATTTTCCCATCATGACCCCCGGGAGGGGTGATGTCATCGCATTGAACCGACGAATCGCGCCACGGCGCGTCCGTCACGGACCCGGTCCTCCCACGTGATGCCGCCGATCAGCAGCAGCAGACCTGCGACGCCGATCAGCACCCACCGTGGGAGCGCCCAGCTGTACGGCGCGAGCTCGACCACTGCGATCAGCAGCAGCGCCGCTCCACCGAGCACGAACGGGGCCTTCCATCGCAGCGCCAGACCGAGCCCCACGAGCGCGAAGGCGACGAGGCCCACGAGCAGGGCCCGGAGGGACACGGGATCCGCGACCGCCACGAGCGTGCTGGGCACCAGCGCTAGCGCGAGTCCCCCACCGAGGGCGGCGAACGTGCTCAGGGACTCGTTGCGCCGGAGGGCCAGTGCTCCCACACCGAGGGCGACGACCGCGAACGGCACGGTGTACGCCTCGACCGTCGAGACGTCGGAGGCTGCGAGCCGCAGGATCCAGGCCAGACCGAGCAGGCCCGTACCGATCCACCTGACCCACCCACGGCCCGGGACGAGAAGGCCGACCGCCACCGCCGTGACACCGGCACCCGTGCACCACGCGGCCAGCCAGGCCGCGTCGGCCGCGGCGGCTCCGCCCACGAGCGCAAGGACCGTGACGACGGCGCCGACGCCCTCGAACGGCAGGCCCGGCCGCCACCCCATCGGGGGCTGCTGGAGTCCCGTCCCGACGATCGCGAGCAGCAGGGCCACGACGAGCAGGATGCTGACCGACGGCCGGACGGCGAGATCGACGTCCGGATGACTCACCGCGAGGAGCGTCAGCAGCACGGTCCAGACGGCCGCGGCGAGCGTCGCGAGCGAGGCCACGACCTCGACGGAGCGCCGAACGACGGCGAGCGCGAGCAGGACCACGAGGCTGACGGACGCTGCGACGACGAGCCCGTCCCACGTCGGGACGACCAGGACGGGTGCCAGGGCCACGAGCGTGAGGCCCACGAGCTCCCACGCCTCGCCACACCATCGGGCCACGACAGCGAGGGCGGCACCGGCGACCACGACGAGCAGACCGAGGACCACGACGGGCGCACCGGTCTCGGCGAGGACGGCGAGTCCTGTCGTGGCGGCCACGAGCCCGGCGAGCACGAGAACCTGGCGTGCGGCTCGCCGTGCCAGGTCGTCCGGCCACCTGGTGACGACCCCCAGCGTGACCACGAGGCCCGCCCCGCCGACGTGCGCAGCCCACGGTGCGAGCCGACCGTCAGTCGTGAGGTCGCGTGTCTCCTGGAGGAAGGGGAGGTCCCGCGGTCCGCGGAACGCCTCGCCGAGGGCCGCGAAGACGGGAGCCAGTCCGCTGGTCCACCCGAGGACCACGAGCACGGCGAGCGTGCCGCCGCCGATCAGCAGGCCCGTCCCGACCGGACCGGTCGCCACCCGCGTGAGGAGACGAATCGCCGCCACGACCACGACCATGACGGTCAGCCAGACGAACCACGCCTGACCGTCCAGCGGATCGGCCAGCGGCAGCGCGACCAGGAGCGCGACGAGGAGCGTCGTGCCGGCGACGGCCGCCTCGCGGGCAGGACGCCAGGCGAAGGCTGCCGCGACGACGACCGTCACGAGGAGCAGCGGGAGGCCATGCGCCTCACCCACGTAGGACCCCAGGTCGCGATGTCCGGCGGCGTCGACCACGGCCGCGACAAGCATCGCCGCACCGGTGGCAGCACCGACGAGCCCGGCGATCGCCGACCACACCCGCTGCCGGAGCAGCTGGGCGAGCACGGCGACCGCGCTCGCGAGCAGCGTCAGGATCGCCAGGAGCCAGAACGCCCGCACGCCCACGCCGTCGAGCGCCTCCCCGACCGTCGCGACGACGGGCAGCAGAGCGAGCCCGGCCGCGACCTCGAGCGTCACGACGGGCCGTTCCGCCAGACGCCGCGAGGCCGCTCCGACCGCCGCGCTGGTGACCGAGAGCAGGACCCACCAGGGCGCAGCGACCTGCCAGCCCGAGAGTCCGTCGAGTCCCAGGAGGCCGAGGCCGCACGCCGCGAACCAGTCGGCCGACACGAAGCCGGCGAACACGAGCCAGAGCGCCTCGGTGGACCCCCGCAGGCCCCGGCGCAGGGCCCATCCGCCGGCGACGCCCACGAGGGCCGTGAGAAGCGCGAGGATCGCCGCACGCCCACCGATGCCGACGACGCTCCAGGCGAACGACACGAAGATGACCGCCGCCAGGACGAGCAGGGCCGCGCCGAGCCCCAGGATCACCGAGCCGGCCGAGACCCCTGAACCCGCGGGAACCGCCGAGGCGGCCGGAGCGGCCATGAACGACGGGAAGGGCGGCGGTTCCACCGGCGCCGGCGGCGCGGAGGCAACCGGGGCCGGCGGGGGGACGACGGACCGGGCCCGCGCGGTCGCGACGAGCTCGTCGATCTGCTGGAGCCGCTCCCAGATCTGAGGGACCTCGGGCGCCTCGACGTCGAAGCCGCACACCGCGCAACGCAGCCGACCCTCGAGAACCGCGCGACAGTCCGGGCACCTCGTGGCATCGGCGTACTTCATGAACGGCTCCCCTCCCCTCGACGGCTCCCGGCTAGGACGCGGCAGGACCCTCTGGTGTTCCCGTGACAGCATCCAGCACCACGACGCACTCCACGTGATGGGTCATGGGGAAGAGCGCAAAGGCCCGGACGTCGCGGACGCGGTAGCCGAGGTCGCCGAACCGGGCGAGGTCGCGCGCGAGCGACGCGGGATCGCACGACACGTAGACGAGGCGCCGCGCACCGAGGCCGGCGATGTCGCGCACGGCCTTCTTGGCTCCGGCTCGCGGCGGGTCGAGCACGACGACGTCGGCGGAGCCCAGCGAGCGGACGACCCGCTCGGTGGCGCCCTGGCGGATCTCGGCCTGGGGAAGGTCGGCGAGATTGCGCCTGGCCTCCGCCGAGGCGACACGGTCCCACTCGACGCTGACGACCTGACCGGTCGGGCCCACCTGCTCGGCGGCGAACGCCGAGAACAGACCGACGCCGGCGTAGAGATCGGCCACCCGGTCGCCCGGCCGGATCTCGGCTGCGGTCAGCACAGCGTCGACGAGAGTCTCTGCAGCACGGGGATGCACCTGCCAGAACCCGGCCGCGGCGACGCCGAAGCGCCGGTGGTGGACCCGCTCGGTGATCCGCCGCGGTCCACTGACCCGGCGGCCGTCGGCGACGACGGCACGCTCACCGGTCGAGGAGAGCACGGCCTCGACGCGCTCGGCGCCCGGCGCCACGTCCCCGACGGGCGGCAGATCGGGATGCGCGATGCGGCATCGGTCGACGGGGACGACGTCGTGGGACCGGTGCGCGCGCAGGCCCAGTCGACCGTCGGGGGCGCGGGTGTACTGCATGCGCGTGCGCCACCCGAGCTCCGGCGCGACCTCCTCGACCTCGCCGTCCCAGTCAAGTCCCGCGAGGCGCTTCAGCTGCTCGCGGACGACGTCGCCGAGGAGCCGGCGCTGCGCGTCGGGGCGCACGTGCTGGAAGTCGCAGCCGCCGCAGCTCGTGGCCCAGGGGCACGGCGGTGCCACCCGTTCTGGCGAGGCCTCGAGCACCTCCACCGCGTCGGCCCGCAGGAAGCTGGAGGTGCGGTCGGTGATGCGCAGACTCACCCGCTCCCCCGGCAGCGCGTGCCGCACGAACACGACCTGCCCGTCGAGCCGCGCGACGCAGTGGCCCCCGTGGGCGACGGACCCGACCTCGACGACCGGCAGCGGGTCGGACGACGTCGGCGGGTCGGACTCCACCTCACCCACGCCGGTCGCCGTCCTTCGGCGTGACCTCGATGCCGCGGCGCACGTCGCCGGCGAGCGGCCGGTCGCCTCGAGGCAGCACCAGTCCGGCCGAGCTGAGCTGGAAGGGGACGCTCGTGACCATGACACCGGGCAGGAAGAGGAGTCGACCCTTGAGCCGCAGGGCGGTCTGGTTGTGCAGGAGCTGCTCCCACCAGCGTCCGACGACGTACTCGGGGATGTAGACCGTGATGACGTCGCGGGGCGAGGCCCTTCGGCGCTCCTTGACGTACCGGACGACGGGACGCACGAGCTCGCGGTAGGGCGAGTCCAGGATGACGAGCGGCACGTCCAGCCCACGACGCTCCCACTCGTCCTGGAGCGCTGCCGTGCCCTCGGCGTCGTACGACACCGTGACCGCCTCGAGAGAGCTCGGTCGCGACACCTTCGCGTACGCGAGCGCCCGCATCGTCGGCTTGTGCAGCTTCGACACCAGGACGATGCCGTGCACACGGGACGGGAGGGTCACGTCGGCGTCGTCGATCTCGAGCTCGGTCGACACGTTGCGGTAGTGGCGTCGGATGCTTCGCATGAGCACGAACAAGGCGACCATCGTCGCGATCGCGATCCATGCCCCGGCCAGGAACTTGGTGATCAGCACGATGACGAGCACCGTGCCGGTCATCGCGAGCCCCACGGCGTTGACGACCCGCGACCGCATCATCTGGGAGCGTGCCGCCGGGTCGGTCTCGTCGGACAGCAGGCGGTTCCAGTGTCGGATCATGCCGAGCTGACTCAGCGTGAACGAGACGAAGACGCCCACGATGTAGAGCTGGATGAGCTTCGTGACCTCGGCGTCGAACGCCACGATCAAGGCGACCGCCGCGAGCGCGAGCACCACGATCCCGTTGCTGTAGGCGAGGCGGTCACCGCGGTGGTCGAGCTGACGAGGAAGCCACCCGTCCCGGGCGAGGATCGAGCCGAGCACCGGGAAACCGTTGAACGCGGTGTTGGCCGCGAGCACGAGGATCAGCCCGGTGCAGGCGATCGTGAAGTAGAACAGCGGGGTCGCGCCGTACAGTGCATCGGCCAGCTGGGCGATGACCGTGTGCTGCTCGAAGTCGGGGCCCACCGGCTTGCCGTCGATCGTGAGCTGCTTCTCGGGGTCCTCGACGTAGCGCAGCCGCATCAGGTCGGCCAGCACGATGATGCTCATGAGCATCGTGACGGCGATCGTGCCGAGCAGGAGCAGCGTCGTGGCGGCGTTGCGACTCTTCGGCCGCCGGAACGCCGGGACGCCGTTGCTGATCGCCTCGACACCGGTCAGTGCCGCACATCCGGACGAGAACGCCCTCGCGAGCAGGAACACCATCGCGAGGCCCGTGAACGACTCGTACGGCGACTCCCCCACGACCTCGTAGTCGGCGCTCTCAGCCAGCGGCAGATCTCCCGTCAGGTACCGCACGTACCCCCAGGCCGCCATGCCCAGGATCGAGACCATGAACAGATACGTCGGGATCGCGAACGCGGTGCCCGACTCCTTGGCGCCGCGCAGGTTGATCGCCATCAGCAGCAGCACGAGCCCCGTCGCCGCCACGACCTCGTGGCCGCGCAGCCACGGCAGGGCCGACGTCGCGTTCTGGACACCCGAGGAGATCGACACCGCGACGGTCAGCACGTAGTCGACGAGCAGGGCGCTGGCCACCGTCAGGCCGGCCTGCGGGCCCAGGTTGACGGTCGCGACCTCGTAGTCGCCGCCGCCGCTGGGGTACGCCCGGACGTTCTGGCGGTAGCTCGCCACGACGACCAGCATGACCGCGACGACGCAGAGCCCGATCTTCCAGTTGAACGAGTAGGCCGACAGGCCACCCAGCGACAGCACCAGGAAGATCTCGTCCGGCGCGTAGGCCACCGAGGAGAGGGCGTCGCTCGCGAAGACCGGCAGAGCGATGCGTTTGGGAAGGAGCGTCTCGCCGAGCTGGGTGCTGCGCAGCTTGCGCCCGACGACGGCACGCTTGGCGACTCGAAGGATGCCCACGCGGTGATGGTAGACCCGCTCGTGCCCGGGCTCAGGCCGCGTGGCGTCAGGTCGCGAAGGTCGTGTGCGTCCGGGTCGGGCGGCCGATCGCGGCGAGCTCGGCCAGCTGGGCCTCGTCGGGGACCCACGCGGCGGCCGCGACGTTGGCAGCGACCTGCTCGGGGCGCGAGACGCCGGCGATGACCGACGACACCGCGGGCTGGGCGGCGAGCCCACCGATGGCCAACGTCAGCAGGTCGATGTCGTGGGCGTCGGCGAAGTTCTGCAGCGCCTGGATCGTGTCCCAGTCGGCGGTCTCGAGGCGGTGGGCCTGGCCGTCGGCGGCGAGACGGGTGCCCGAGGGGGCTTCCTCGCCTCGGCGGTACTTGCCGGTCAGCAGGCCGTAGGCCAGCGGGAAGTACGGCAGCAGACCGATGTCGAGCGCCTCGCAGGCCGGGGCGAGCTCGACCTCGGCCGCACGGTTGTAGAGCGAGTACTCGTTCTGGGCCGTCGCGAAGGTCGTGCTCCCGGCCACCGTGGCGCGCCAGTGCGCGTCGACGACCTCCCACGCGGCGAAGTTCGAGCACCCGACGGCGCGAACGAGCCCGTCCTGCACGAGCTCGTCGAGTGCCCCGAGCGTCTCCTCGATCGGGGTCAACCGGTCCGGGGTGTGCAGCTGGTAGAGGTCGATGTGGTCCGTGCCGAGACGGCGCAAACTCGCCTCCACCGCGGTGCGCACGTACGCACGCGTGCCGCGGCGCCCACCGTCGTCGCCGTTCAGACCCTGCAGCTCCATGCCGAACTTGGTCGCGACGACGACCTGCTCGCGGCGTCCCTGCAGAGCTGCCCCCAGCAGCTCCTCGCTGGCCCCGTACGAGTAGACGTCGGCCGTGTCGAAGAACGTGACGCCGGCGTCGAGGGCCGCGTCGACCACGGCACGGGTGCCGTCGGCGTCGACGCGAGCCCCGAACGCGTTGCAGCCGATCCCGACCGCCGAGACCTCGATGCCACTGTGTCCGAGCCGCTGTGTCGCCATGTCCTCGAGGTTACGGCCGGAGCGTTATGCTCCACCGACCGGCCGTTCGTGTCGGCCACCGCCCTGCCGACCGACGAAAGCCGATCGATGACCAAGCGCGCTCCCTTCTGGCGAGCAGTCGTGGCCCTGGCCCTGCTGGCCGGTGCCCTCGCCCTGTCCTTCACGCAGTCCGCCAAGCTCGGTCTCGACCTCCGCGGCGGCACCCAGATCGTGCTCGAGACGCAGGACTCCGACCGGATCGAGGCCGATGCCGAGGCCACCGACCGCGCGCTCGAGGTGCTGCGCGGCCGCGTCGACGCGCTCGGCGTGGCCGAGCCGAGCCTGACGCGATCGGGCGAGAACCGGATCATCGTCGAGCTGCCCGACCTCAAGGATCCGGAGGAAGCCGCCGAGGTCATCGGCAGCACGGCGCAGCTCACGTTCCACCAGGTGCTGGGCGAGGCCGACCCGGCCGCGGCGCCCGTCGAGGGCCAGCTCGTGCTGGCCGACGAGGACGGCGTGCCGCTCAACCTCGGCCCCGTCGCGCTCGACGGCGAGGGCGTCTCCGACGCCAACGCGCTCCTCGACAGCCAGTCGAACCGCTGGACCGTGTCGGTCGACTTCTCTGGTGACGGTCGCGGCGGCTGGCAGTCGCTCGTCTCCCAGGCTTGTGCGCTCGGCCCGGGCGTGGGCCGCATCGCGATCGTCCTCGACGACCGCATCATCTCGTCGCCTGCCGTGCAACCCGACCTGTGCGCGTCCGGCGGCGGCAACCAGACGTCGATCACGGGATCGTTCACGGCCGAGTCCGCGAAGGACCTCTCGGCGCTGATCAAGGGCGGCGCCCTGCCCGTGCCCGTCGAGCTCATCGAGCAGCGCACCGTCGGGGCCACCCTGGGTCAGGCCGCGATCGACGCCTCGATCGAGGCCGCGATCATCGGCATCCTGCTCACGGGCCTGTTCATCGTGCTCGTGTACCGGCTCATGGGCCTGATGGCGACCATCGCGCTCGCGTCCTACGCCGCGATCTCGTACGGCCTGCTCGTCGGCATCGGGGCCACCCTGACGCTGCCCGGCCTCGCCGGCTTCGTGCTGGCGATCGGCCTCGCGATCGACGCGAACGTCCTGACGTTCGAACGAGCGCGAGAGGAGTACGCCGAACGCGACGAGTCCGAACGCAGTCTGCCGGCCGCGGTCTCGACCGGTTTCCGCAAGGCCTGGTCGGCGATCATCGACTCCAACGTGACCACGCTGATCGCAGCAGGGCTGTTGTTCTTCCTCGCCAGCGGCCCGGTCAAGGGCTTCGGCGTCACCTTGGCGATCGGCACGGTCGCCTCGATGATCTCGGCGCTCGTGATCGCCCGCGTCCTGGCCGAGTGGGCCGCTCACCGCAAGGCCGTCCAGAAGCGACCGGCCATCAGCGGCGTGGCGGCCACCGGCTTCCTGCGTCGCCGACTCGACGAGCGGCCGCCGCAGCTCATCAAGCGCAGCGGCACCTGGCTCCTGATCACGGCGGCCGTCGCTGTCATCTCGATCGGCGGCATCGTCGTGCGGGGCCTCGACCTCGGTGTCGAGTTCACCGGTGGTCGCCTGCTGGAGTACTCCACGACGCAGACGGTCGACATCGACGAGGCCCGCGAGGCGGTCTCCGATGCCGGCTTCCCCCGCGCCGTCGGGCAGGAGTCGTCGAGCGACGGCGTGAGCGAGAACGTCACGGTCCGCGTCGAGAAGGTCACCGACGCCGAGACCAAGCAGATCACCGAGGCCATCGACGAGCTCGGCGCCGGCGCCACGATCGAGCGCGACGAGCAGGTCACCGCGAGCCTCGGCACCGAGCTGCGCAACAAGGCCCTGATCGCGTTCGCGATCGCGATCGCGGTGCAGATGATCTACCTGGCGTGGCGCTTCCGCTGGACGTTCGCGATCGCTGCGCAGATCTCGATGACGTCAGTCGTGCTCGCGGTCGTGGGCATCTTCGCCTGGTGGGGCAAGTCCATCGACGGCGTGTTCCTGGCGGCGGTGCTCTCGATCATCGGCCTGGCGGTCAACGACACGATCGTCGTGTTCGACCGCATCCGAGAACATCGGGCCGAGAACCGATCACGGTCGCTGCGCGAGGTCGTCAACGAGGCGATCGTGCAGACGCTCCCCCGCACCGTCAACACGGGCCTGGGTGCGATGTTCATCCTCGCCGCGCTGGCGATCCTCGGCGGCGACTCGCTGACCGACTTCGCCATTGCGCTGCTGCTGGGTCTGTCGATCGGCATCCTGTCGACGGTCTTCACGGCGTCGGCGCTCGCGGTCGTGCTCGAGGAGCGGTGGCCGGACGAGCCGGGCGGCAAGCAGAAGAAGGTCACCGACCCCTACGCCCACATCGAGGACGGCAAGGCGTCGGCGACGTCGGCCAACCCGTACGGCGGCGCCGGACCCGACGGATCCGGCGCGGTCCTGTAGGCCTGCCGTTCCCTGAGGTGTGAACGCCCTCTGGGGCGTGAGCCTCGAAGGGTTGGTCAGATGAGCTTGAGCGGTTCCGACCGACAAGCGGCCACGGACCAGAAGCGGACGGTCGCGGCCCAGCGAATCCGACCGGCCCGACGGTCTGAAATCACTGCGATTCCAGCGAAATACTGGGGCTGAATCCTTGCCCTCGAACGTCTGTTCGAGTAGAATCGGAACATGGTTTCGGGTCCCACGGTGCAGGCGTTGCGAACAGCCGCGCACGCCGTCGGCTCCTTCGATCACCGGTCTGCTCTGGTGGCGATCCAGACCGCGCAGGACGCGTTGGACTCCGCCAAGGCTCACCACCTGGCTGAGCTGGAACGCTCTGCGGAGTACGAGCTCGATGGCGCCTCGACCGTGACCGCGTGGGCGCGAGATCATCTGCGGATCGATGCCCGGCAGACCCGGAGTCTGATCAACGCCGATGCCACGATGCGTGAGCTCCCTGCCGTGGGTGAAGCCGCTGCTCTGGGTGAGATTCGTCTGGACCACGTGAAGCTGTTCACGTTCGGGCTGAAGCACATCGGCGCCAAGGTCGTCACCGACGCCGAACCGTGGCTGCTGGCGGTCGCCACGACCCACGAACCCGTCCAGCTGCGCCGGGTCGTCCGAGCGTTGAGGGATGCCGTGTTCCCGGATGCGTTGGACGAGGACTGGATCAACGGCATGGCCAAAGAAGACCTCCAGCTGTCTCCCGTTCCGGAGGGCTGGCATCTCAGTGGGTTCCTGAAGACTGAGACCGGTGCGAAGCTCAAAGCCGTCCTCGACTCACTCTCCATCCCCGTCGTCGCGAACGACGACCGGACCGTTGCCGAACGCCGCGTTGCCGGCCTCGACCGGCTCCTGACCTCAGTCCTGGAAGCAGGTCTGCCGACGAGCAAGGGCATCCGACCCCAACTCTCCGTCATCGTCGGGGTCGAGACGCTCCACGAGGCCATGACCGCCGAACCCGGCAAAGCACAACCGACCGGTGAGCCCGCCGAGCTCGCTGGCTTCGGACCGATCGGCCCCCAGCGGCTCTCCTACCTCGCCTGCACCGGCGACATCACCCCCATCCTCACCACCGGTGACGACATCGAGCAGGCACAGGTCCTCAACATCGGCGACACCATCCGCCTCGCCACCCCCGCACAACGCAAAGCGGTCATCGCCCGCCAGCACGGCCAGTGCGCCGCGCCTGGCTGCACCCATCCCCCAAGCACTCCGCTTCGCTCCGTGCAGGGAGGTGCCCCCACCCACCTCGAGATCCACCACACCACCTGGTGGTCCAGGGGCGGCAAGACTGACCTCGACGGACTCATCGGCATCTGCACCAGCATGGGGGTCCCCCCGCAAAAGGCGCGTAGCGGCGGGGGAACACACCCTCGTCCACCGAGGACTGCTCGTGATCGAAGCCCTCGGACAGGGCAAGTTCGACCTCACCACCCGAGACGGCAGACCCATTGATCTGGCCCAGCGCCGCACGACCCGCGACCAGCTCAGGCGCATCCGCACCACCGCACGACAAGCACGCCAACACGACTACCCGATGCGGGCCTGAGCCTCAGTCGCGGTCGTCCAGCTCGTCGAGGTCGAACAGTGCGAGCACCGGCTCGATGAGGTCCTCGAGCTGCTCGCTGGCCTCCTCGTTCGCGGACCCGCAGTCCTCGATGGTGGCGCTATGCGCGGACCCGTCGGCGTCCTCGACCTTGATCGTCCGGGTGGAACCACCGGTGCATCCGTCGGCGTCGTCCCCGGACGGGAGCGAGGACGTCTCGGCGACCAGGTCGGACCAGATCTCGTCGGTGATCGCGACGGTCGCCGTGCCAACAGGTTCCTCCGAGCCATCGACGGTGCCGTACGTGCCGACCCTGATCGTCGCCTCCTCGGGCTTCACGACGACTCGGTACTCCTGATGGAACTCCGGCGCGGTGGACGAGCCGACGTACGTGTAGGTGATCGCCGACACCGACACCGACTCCGTGGTCGGCTCGTCGGACCCGCAGCCCCCCAGGCTCGCACCCACAAGACTGACAAGGCCTGCCGTCACCAGAGCGCGACTGCGCATGAGCTCAGTGCCCCGCGGCGTGCCACGTGAGACCCACCCCGACCGAGACGTCGAGCGGCACCGAGAGGTCGGCAGCGGAGCCCATCTGCTCCCGGACCAGCTTCTCCACGGCATCGCGCTCCCCCGGCGCGACCTCGAGCACGAGCTCGTCGTGAACCTGCAGCAGCAGCCGTGACGAGAGCTTCCGCGCGCGCAGCTCGCGCTGCACGCCGAGCATCGCGACCTTGATGAGATCGGCGGCCGAGCCCTGGATGGGGGCGTTGAGCGCCATGCGCTCAGCGATCTCCCGCCGCTGACGGTTGTCGCTCTGCAGGTCCGGGAGGTAGCGACGGCGGCCGAGCATCGTGGCCGTGTAGCCCGTCTGGCGCGCCTCCTCGACGACACCGAAGAGGTAGTCGCGGACGCCGCCGAACGTGGCGAAGTAGTCGTCCATCAGGAGCTGCGCCTCGCCCGGCTTGATGCCGAGCTGCTGCCCCAGACCGAACGACGACAAGCCATAGGCGAGCCCGTAGTTCATGGCCTTGATACGGGCGCGGAGGCCACCGTCGATCTCCTCCGGGGCCCGGTCGAAGACCTTGGCCGCCATCACGGTGTGGAAGTCGTGCCCTGACTTGAAGGACTCGATCAGGCCGGCGTCCTCGGAGAGGTGCGCCATGATGCGCATCTCGATCTGGCTGTAGTCGGCCGTGAGCAAGGTCTCGAAGCCGGCGCCGACCGTGAAGGCCTCGCGAATGCGGCGCCCCGACTCGGTGCGGATCGGGATGTTCTGCAGGTTCGGGTCGAACGAGCTGAGCCGGCCGGTGGCCGCGATGGTCTGCGCGAAGGTCGTGTGGATGCGGCCGTCGGCCTGCACGGTCTTCTGGAGGCCCTCGACCGTCTGGCGCAGCCGGGTGACGTCGCGGTGCGCCAGCAGATGGGCCAGGAAGGGATGCTCGGACTTGACGAAGAGCGACTGCAGGGCGTCGGCGTCGGTCGTGTAGCCCGTCTTGGTCTTCTTGGTCTTGGGCAGGCCGAGCTGCTCGAACAGCACCTCCTGGAGCTGCTTGGGCGAGCCGAGGTTGACCTCGCGACCGATCGCCTCGAACGCCTGCTGCGCCGCCTCGGTCATGCGGCTCGTGAACTCGGCGTGCAGCGCATCGAGGTGCTCGGAGTCGATCGCGATGCCGTGGTCCTCCATGGCCAGCAGGACACCGGAGAGCGGCAGCTCGAGGTCGTGCAGCAGCGGCAGCGCCTCGGCGGCCTCGAGCTCGGGCTCGAGCACGGCCCAGAGGTCGAGCGTGGCGCGAGCCCGCTGCACCGCGGTCTGGTCGGTCTCGTCCTCGAACGTCAGCTGACCGGATGAGTCGACGTCGACGAGCTCGCGCTTGAGGTAGCGCATCGTGAGGTCGGCCAGGTCGTAGGCACGCTGGTCGGGACGCAGCAGGTAGGTCGCGATGGCGGTGTCGGCGACGACCCCCGCGACGGGCCAGCCCTGCGCCCCCATCGCGTGCAGCTGGCCCTTGGCGTCGTGCAGGACCTTCGAGCGATCGGCGTCGGCCAGCCACGCCGCGACCGCCGCGTCGTCAGCGGGGTCGAGCTCGGCCGTGTCGAGCCAGAGCGCGTGACCGTCGGCCGTCGCGATCGACAGCGCGTCGACCCGTGCCCCCACCGTGCTGGTGACGCCGACGACCTCGACGCCGACCGGATCGGTCGTGTGCGCGTCGAGCCACGCCG
>JAHEXN010000013.1:0-4347 GCA_023252095.1 Actinomycetes bacterium
GAGTTCAGTCGGGCAGCGGACCATCACCTTTTCGCCACGGCCAGCCACGCGCCGCCACCACGGGCCGAGCCGAAGGCGAGGCAGGCGCCCGGGCGCAGCCCGGCACCGGTGAGGAACGAACCGGTGGAGCGGCGACGAAGGAGCCGCGCGCCCTACCGCGCAGCGAGCTCCAGGGCGGCAGCGCCGCGGAGCAGGGACGGGCGGACCGTGCCGCCCGTCATGAGGTGCACCTGCAGCGCGGCCTGGTGGGCCAGCAGGTCGAGGCCGTTGACGACGGGGATGCCGCGTGACTCCGCCTCGGACGCCAGTGCCGTGGGCCACGGGTCGTAGACGACGTCGAAGACCGCGTCGGCCCGGTGCGCCTGGTACGGGTCGACGACGGCCGCCGGGATCGTGGAGACCAGGACGTCGACGGCACCGTGGTCGTGGTCGGTCAGCGAGGTGACCTCGACGGCCATGCCGCACCTGTGGGCGACCTCGACGACCTCGAGCGCCCGCGCGGGGTCACGCACGGCGATCTCCAGCCGCCGCGCACCGAGACGCGAGAGCGTGAGCGCCATCGACGCGGCGGTCGCGCCGCCCCCGAGGATGCGGGCACTGACGACGTCGTGGATCCCTGCTTCCCGCAGGGCGTTCAGGCCGCCCGGCACGTCGGTGTTGTGGCCGATCCGCTCGTCGCCGAGCAGCACCGTGTTGGCCACGCCCAGCAGCTCCGCGTCCTCGCTCACGTCGTCGAGCAGACCGACGAGCCGACGCTTCAGGGGTGCGGTGACCGAGAGCCCGCGCCAGGTGTCGTCGAGGCCGTCGAGGAAGGAGGCCAGCTCGTCCTCCCGGACTTCGATCGCGTCGTAGTCCCAATCGACGCCGAGCTCGAGGTAGGCCGCGCGGTGCATGACCGGCGACAGGGAGTGGGCGACCGGGCTGCCCAGCACGGCGCAGCGCATCAGCAGCTGAACCCTGCGTCGCGACACGCCTTCTGGTGCTCGGAGTACGTGACCGAGAAGGTCGTGTCACCCGAATCGGGATCGGCCACGAAGTACACCCAGTCGCCGGCCTCCGGGTTCAGGGCCGCCTTAATGGCCGCCTCGCCGGGTGAGCCGATCGGGCCCGGTGGCAGCCCGGGGTACTTGTACGTGTTGTAGGGCGAGTCGGCGGCGCGCTCCTCGTCGGTCGTGAAGACGTCGCCGCTGCGGCCGCTGACGTAGTGCACGGTCGAGTCCATCTGCAGCGCCATGCCGATGTCGAGCCGGTTGTAGATCACGCGGGCCCCCCGCGCGAAGTCGTCGTTCGAGACCTCGTACTCGAGGATGCTCGCGATCGTCAGGACCTGCTCGGTCGTGTAGCCGAGGGCGGCAGCCTGGGCGTCGATGTCGAGCGAGGCCGTGACCTCGACGTTCTTGGCGACCATCTTGGACAGCAGGCTCACGGCCGTCTCGCCCGGGTCGACCGTGTACGTGGCCGGGTAGAGGTAGCCCTCCGGATTGCCCCCGGCGACGGCCGGGAGCCCGATCGTGGCGGGGTCGGCGAGAGCTGCCTCGAGGTCGGCCTGCGGGATCTCCGTGCGCTCGGTGATCGAGGCGACGATGTCGTCGACGCGGGCTCCCTCCGGCACCACGACGGTGTTGTCGGCCTTGACGATGTCGGTGGTCAGGGCACGGTACGCCGCAGCGGCCGACATCTTCTCCTTCATCAGGTAGGAACCGGCCTTCAGCACAGCCTGGTCGGGATCGGCGAGGGCCTCCTCGTAGAAGGCCTTCGCGGACTTCACGACGTCCTGGTCCTCGAGGTCGTACGAGAGGCTGCGCCAGCTCGCGCCCGACTCGACCTGCACGACGACCTCGCCGGTGCCCTCGCCGCTGTAGTCCTCGGCCGGCCCGAACCGGTCCTGGGCCCAGTCGTACGCCCAGTAGCCGCCCGCGCCCACGACGCCGAGCAGCACCAGGAGCACGACGAGACCGCGCCAGGGACGCTTCTTCTTCTCGGCACGGCGACGACCCCGTTCGGGGCGAGGGGGCTCGCCGCCGGTCACGAGGTCGAGTCCGGTCTCAGTCATGACGCTCCTTGGTCAGCGGCGTTCGGTGGGTCGATCAGGTGGCCGGGCGGATTCCCCCGCATCCGCTCGCCCTCCAACGCATTCTGCAAGATGACCACGGCTGCCGCTTGGTCGATGACGGGTCGCTGCTTCTTTGCCTTGGTGCCCCCGGCCCTGAGCTGCTGCGAGGCAGTGACCGTGCTGAGCCGCTCGTCGACGAGGCGGACCGGTCGCGGAGTGGCCGCCATCAGGGCGCCCACGGCCTCGCGGACCGTGGCCGCAGCCGGGCCCTCGCGTCCGGAGAGCGAGTACGGCAGGCCCACGACGATCTCGATGACGTCGTACTCGTCGGCCAGGGCCACGAGTCGGGCGACCGCGCCCGCGCCGGCCGGAACGGTCTCGACCGGCGTGGCGATCAGCCCGTCCGGGTCACACGTGGCGACACCGATGCGGGCCGATCCGATGTCGACCCCCAGCCGACGTCCGCGACGCACGCCCGGGTCACGCTCCGGCGACGGCGGACTCGACCGTCGCGATCGCGGCGTCGACTCCCGTCGCGTCGGTCCCGCCACCCTGGGCGACGTCGGCCTTGCCGCCACCGCGGCCGCCAATCTTCTCCCCCGCGGAACGCACGAGGTCGCCTGCGGAGAGACCCCGGTCGATCGCCTTTGGGTTGAGCGCGATGACGACGGACGGCTTGTCATCGGTGACCCCGAACAGGGCCACCACCGCGGGTCGCTCCTGGCCGAGACGGTTGCGCACGTCGAGCGCCAGGGTGCGCAGATCGCCTCCGCCCACACCATCGAGGCGTGTGGCCACGACGGCGGTGCCGGCGACGTCCTTGGCGCTCTCGGCGAGAGTGCCGGCACCCGAGAGCAGCTCGGCGGCCTTGATCTTGTCGAGCTCGCGCTCGGTGGCCTTGAGCCGCTCGACGAGGTCGCCCACGCGTCCGGGGATGTCGTCGGGCTTGACCTTGAGCAACCCGGACAGCTGGGCGACGAGGTCGCGCTCCCGCGCCAGGTAGGCGAAGCCCTCGATGCCGACGAGGGCCTCGACGCGCCGGTTGCCTGCGCCGACCGAGCTGTCGGACGTGAGGACGACCGTGCCGATCTGCGAGGAGTGGTCGACGTGGGTGCCACCGCAGAGCTCGCGCGACCACGGGCCGCCGATCTCGACGACGCGCACCTCCTCGCCGTAGGTCTCGCCGAAGAGCGCCAGCGCACCGGCCTCCTTGGCCTGCGCGATCGTCATGTAGCTCGCGCTGACCGGGAGGTCGGCCCGCAGAGCGCGGTTGGACGCCTCCTCGACCTCACGCAGCTGGTCGGGCGCCAGAGCGCTGCCCCATCCGAAGTCGAGGCGGAGGTAGCCGGGCCGGTTGTACGAGCCCGACTGCAGCGCCGTGGGACCGAGCACCTCGCGGAGCGCGGCGTGCACGACGTGCGTGCCGGAGTGCGCCTGCCGGGCGCCGGTGCGCCACTCGGGGTCGACGAGCGCCTCGAGGTCGGTGTCGAGCGTGAGCTCGCCCTCGAGCACCCGCACCTGGTGCACGACGAGTCCCTTGATGGGGCGTTGCACGTCGAGCACCTCGGCACGGCCGCCCGACCAGACGAGGTGGCCCGCATCGGCGTTCTGGCCGCCGGACTCGGCGTAGAACGGCGTGCGGTCGAGCACGACCTCGCCGACGGAGCCCGCCACGAGCGCCGGGGTCGGCTCGCCGCCGGCCAGCAGCGCGAGCACGCGCGACTCGGTGGCCAGCGACGTGTACGCCTGCCAGTCGGTGGGACCGTGGGCGTCGAGGGCCGCACGGTAGGCCGTGGTGTCGGCGTGCACGCCCTTCTTGGACTTGGCGTCGGCCTTGGCCCGCGCGCGCTGCTCGGCCATGAGCGAGCGGAAGCCGTCGGCGTCGACCGAGAGGCCCTGCTCCTCGGCCATCTCGAGCGTCAGGTCGATCGGGAAGCCGTACGTGTCGTGGAGTTGGAACGCCTGACCGCCGCTCAGAACCGTGGCGCCTGACTGCTTGGTCTCGGCTGCGGCGAGGTCGAAGATCTGGGTGCCCTTGCCGAGGGTCTGACGGAACGCCTCTTCCTCCGCGAAGGCGATCTGGCTGATGCGCGCGAAGTCCTTCTCGAGCTCGGGATAGCTCGAGCGCATGCGCTCCTGGCTGACCGGGAGCAGCGCCGGCAGGGCCGGGTCGTCGTAACCGAGCAGGCGCATCGAGCGCACGGCACGGCGGAGCAGGCGGCGCAGCACGTAGCCACGCGACTCGTTGCCGGGCGTGACGCCGTCACCGATCAGCATCAGACCGCTGCGGACGT
>JAHEXN010000013.1:4357-22772 GCA_023252095.1 Actinomycetes bacterium
GTCGGCGATGACACGGAAGCGGACGTCGTCGACGGGATCGGCGCCGTAGCGACGGCCCGTGAGCTCCTCGGCCTTCGCGATGACGGGGAAGACCTCGTCGATCTCGTACATGTTCTCCTTGCCCTGCAGGAGGTACGCGACGCGCTCGAGGCCCATGCCGGTGTCGATGTTCTGGTGCGGCAGAGGGCCGACGACCTCGAACTGGTCCTTTGCCCGGACGTCGGTGATCTCCTCCTGCATGAACACGAGGTTCCAGATCTCGAGGAAGCGGTCCTCGTCGGCCTCCGGGCCGCCGTCGGGGCCGTACTGCGCGCCGCGGTCGACGTAGATCTCGCTGCACGGCCCGCCCGGACCGGGGACGCCCATGTGCCAGTAATTGTCGAGGAGCCCGCGGTTCTGGATGCGCTCGTCGGGCAGCCCGGCGATCTTCTTCCAGAGCTCGCGCGACTCGGTGTCGGAGTGGAGCACCGTGACCCAGATCGTGGCGGGGTCGAAGCCCAGGCCGCCGTCGGCGACGGACCCCGTGATGAGGCTCCAGGCGTGCTCGATGGCCCCCGCCTTGAAGTAGTTGCCGAACGAGAAGTTGCCGTTCATCTGGAAGAACGTGCCGTGCCGCGGCGTCTTGCCGACCTCCTCGATGTCGAGGGTGCGCACGCACTTCTGGACGCTCGTGGCCGTCGCAAACGGCGGCGTCTCCTGGCCGAGGAAGTACGGCTTGAACGGCACCATGCCGGCATTGACGAACAGCAGGTTCGGGTCGTCGAACAACAGCGGGGCCGACGGCACGACGGTGTGGCCGGCGGTCTCGAAGTGAGCGAGGAATCGGCGCCGGATCTCGGCGGTCTCCATCAGACGGTGTCCTTCGGGGCGTGGTTCGTGGGGATGCTGGTGAGCCCTGGATCGATGAGCTCTGGGGTGTCCGCACCGGCGGACGGGAGTGCAGCGCGACGGTACAGGTCACGCGCGACGTCGCGCTGCTTGGCCTCCATGCCGTCGCGGACCTCGCCGGCCAGCTCCCGCAGGCCGAGTCCGAGTGCGGCGGCCTGGTCGGCGATGCCCGGGACGGAGAGGCGATGAGCGGCGCGCCGGGCCTTGACCGACGCGTAGACGCCCGCAGCGGTACCGGCGACGAACCACACGACGCGCGGCGTCATCGGGCCTGCTCGGGGTCCGCGCCCGAGACCCAGGCCGTGCCGGGGTTCGGTGCGGCCGATGGCGTGTGGAGGCGGGCGGCCTGGCGCGCGGCGCGCTGGCGCTCACGCCGACGACGGGTGAACTCGCGCCGCATCAAGGCGGAGATGCGGTCGCGCGACTCCGGTCGCAGGGCATGGGCGAGGCCGTGGACCAGGACCGCCACCCGGGTGGCCGGCCGGCTGAGCGCCGTCGCGACGACCTCGTGCTGGCTCGGCACCACGAAGACCTGACCGTCGACCACGCGTGTCTGCGACGGCGCGGAGGACGGGCGGACCACGAGGTCGCTGCTCTCGCCACGGCGGTCGACCGACGGGTCGTACGGCACCGGCACGAGGGCCTCGGCGGCACGGCGACCCGCACGTTCCTGCGCCTGCCGCTCGTCCGCGGCGCGACGTGCCTCGAGCTCGGCCCGCAGCTCGGCACGGTCGCGGGCGACCGACCGGGCGACGCGGACGGTGACGACGGCAGCGATCAGGGCGACGACGGCGAGCGCCGCGGTGGCGGCGAGCACGACGACGTCGGTGGGCATGCACCGAGGCTACTAGGGACGGGTGGGCCGGGTCACCGTGAGCGGTCGCGCAGGATCGCCCGCAGCCGGGCGAGCCGCTCGCGCAGCGATCCTTC
Source organism: Actinomycetes bacterium (assembly GCA_023252095.1). Classification (GTDB taxonomy): domain Bacteria; phylum Actinomycetota; class Actinomycetes; order Propionibacteriales; family Nocardioidaceae; genus Aeromicrobium. Next base: position 6,176 of record JAHEXN010000013.1, read on the forward strand.
GAACCCGTGTGGCGTCGGGACGTAGTACTCGGCCCCGTCGATCTCGTCGGGCGCGTACTGCTGGCCCGAGACCGCCCGCGGGTCGTTGTGGGGGTAGAGGTAGTCGTGGCCGTGGCCGAGCTTCTTGGCCCCGGAGTAGTGCGCGTCGCGCAGCGCGGGCGGCACCGGGCCCGCCTTGCCCGCGCGGACGTCGGCCAGCGCCGCGTCGATGGCCTTGTAGGCGGCGTTCGACTTGGGTGCGAGCGCGAGGTGCACGACGGCCTGGGCCAGCGGGATGCGTCCCTCCGGCAGGCCGATCATGGCCACAGCCTCCGCTGCGGCGACGACCGTGGGGAGCGCCGTGGGATCGGCCATGCCGACGTCCTCGCTGGCCGAGATGATGAGTCGGCGCGCGATGAACCGGGGGTCCTCCCCCGCCTCGATCATGCGGGCCAGGTAGTGCAGTGCGGCGTCGACATCGGAGCCGCGGATGCTCTTGATGAGCGCGCTCGCGACGTCGTAGTGCTGATCGCCCTGGCGGTCGTAGCGCACGGCGGCCTTGTCGACCGCGAGCGCGGCGTCCTCGACCCCGATCTCGGTCTTGCCCTGCGCGCGGGCCGCGCCGGCAGCCGCCTCGAGATAGGTGAGCGCTCGACGCCCGTCGCCACCGGCGAGGCGGACGAGGTGGTCCTTGCCCTCGTCGGTCAGCGTGACCGCACCGGCGAGGCCCCGCTCGTCGGTGACGGCGCGTTCCATCAGAGTGGCGATGTCGTCGTCGCTGAGGTTCTGGAGCGTCAGCAGCAGCGAACGGCTGAGCAGCGGCGAGATGACGCTGAAGTGCGGGTTCTCGGTCGTGGCCGCGACGAGGCTGACCCACCGGTTCTCGACACCGGGCAGCAGGGCGTCCTGCTGGGCCTTGCTGAACCGGTGGACCTCGTCGACGAACAGGACGGTCTCGCGGCCCGTGTTGGCCAGCGCCGTGCGTGCCCCGGCGATGACGTCGCGGACGTCCTTGACGCCGGCACTGACGGCCGACACCTCGACGAAGCGACGATCGGTGTGGTTGCTGATGAGGCTCGCGACCGTGGTCTTGCCGGTGCCGGGCGGCCCCCACAGCAGGATCGTGAGCGGCTGGTCGCCCTCGATGACCTGCCGCAGCGGTGAGCCCGGCGCCAGCAGGTGCTGCTGACCGACGAGCTCGTCGAGCGTGCGCGGCCGCATGCGGACCGCGAGCGGCGCGTTGCTCGACGCGCTGCCCGCGAGCGATCCGCCGGAGTCGCGGCGCGCCGCAGCGCCACCGCCGCCGGGCAGGTCGAACAGGCCGTCGCTCACCCGGTGAGCCTAGTCGTCGGTCAGGACCCTTCCGAGCCGTTCTCGTCCTCGGGCTCGAAGTCGACGCCGGCCTCGGCGCGCTGCTCGTCCGTGATCGGCGCAGGAGCCGCGGTCAGCGGGTCGTAGCCGCCGCCGGACTTCGGGAACGCGATGACGTCGCGGATCGAGTCCGATCCCGTCAGCAGGGCCACGGTGCGGTCCCAGCCGAACGCGATGCCGCCGTGCGGCGGGGCACCGAAGGCGAACGCGTCGAGCAGGAAGCCGAACTTCTCCTCGGCCTCCTCGGCACCGATGCCCATGATCTCGAAGACGCGCTTCTGCACGTCCTGGCGATGGATTCGCAGCGAGCCGCCGCCGACCTCGTTGCCGTTGCAGACGATGTCGTAGGCCCAGGCGAGGGACTCCCCCGGCGTCGCGAGGGTCTCGACGTCCTGGGGCGCGGTGAACGCGTGGTGGACCGCGGTCCACTCGCCGCCACCCACCGCGACGTCGCCGGAGTCGAGCTCGCTGACGGGCTCGAACATCGGCCAGTCGACGACGAACGCGAACGCCCAGGCGGACTCGTCGATCAGGCCCTCACGGCGCGCGATCTCGACGCGCGCGGCGCCGAGCAGCTGGCGCATGGACTTGGTCGGACCGGCCGCGAAGTAGATCGCGTCACCGGGCTTCGCGCCCGCGGCGGCCGCCAGGCCGTCCCGCTCCACGTCGGAGAGGTTCTTGGCGACGGGACCGCCGAGGGTGCCGTCCTCCTGCACCAGCACGTAGGCCAGGCCACGTGCGCCGCGCTGCTTGGCCCACTCCTGCCAGCCGTCGAGCGTGCGACGCGGCTGGTCGGCGCCACCGGGGTGCACCACGGCGCCGACGTAGGGGGCCTGGAACACGCGGAACGGGGTGTCCTTGAAGTACTCGGTGAGCTCGGTGAGCTCCAGCTCGAAGCGCAGGTCGGGCTTGTCGGAGCCGTACTTGCTCATCGCGTCGGCGTACGTGATGCGCGGGAACGGGCGCGGGAGCTCGACGTCGATGAGCTTCCAGAGCGCGGCGTAGATCTCCTCGGCCAGCGCGATGACGTCGTCCTGGTCGACGAAGCTCATCTCGATGTCGAGCTGGGTGAACTCGGGCTGACGGTCGGCCCGGAAGTCCTCGTCGCGGTAGCAGCGCGCGATCTGGTAGTACCGCTCGAGCCCGCCGACCATCAGGAGCTGCTTGAAGAGCTGGGGGCTCTGCGGCAGGGCGTACCAGCTGCCGGGGCGAAGTCGTGCCGGCACCAGGAAGTCGCGCGCGCCCTCGGGGGTCGACCGGGTCAGCGTGGGGGTCTCGACCTCGACAAAGTCGTGGCGCGCCAGCACCTCGCGGGCCGTGGCGTTGACCTTCGAGCGCAGGCGCAGCGCAGCGGCCGGGCCCGAACGACGCAGGTCGAGGTAGCGGTGACGCAGGCGCGCCTCCTCGCCGACCTCGCCGGCACCCGAGGCTGCGGCGTCGTCGATCGGGAAGGGCAGCGGCGCCGATGCGCTGAGGATCTCGACGTCGTCGGCGACGACCTCGATCTCACCCGTCGCGATCGAGGCGTTCTCGTTGCCCGCGGGGCGGCGCTGGACCGTGCCGACGACCTTGAGGCAGTACTCGGCGCGCAGCTGGTGCGCGACGTCCTCGCGCACCACGACCTGCACGACACCGCTGGCCTCGCGCAGGTCGATGAAGGCGACACCACCGTGATCGCGTCGGCGGGCGACCCAGCCGGCCAGCGTCACCTGCTGGCCGATGCTGTCGGCGGTCAGGGTGCCGGCGTCATGCGTGCGGATCACGGGGTCTTCTCCTCGGGTGGGGCGATGACGACCTGCGGACGCAGATCCTCGGAAGGGGGCGTCCAGGTGGCCGGATCGGCCTCGACCTGGTCGCCACTGCGGATGTCCTTGACGGTGTCCGGCGTACCGGGGAACCAGACGAACGGGATGCCACGGCGCTCGGCGTGCCGGAGCTGCTTGCCGAACTTGGCGGCGGACGGTGCGACCTCGGTCGAGATCCCCCGTCCTCGCAGCACTCCGGCCAGAGCCTGCGCGGCAGGGCGCTCGTTGTCGTCCGCGACCGCGACCAGCACGGCCGACGGCACCGAACGGCTGGCCGTCACACCGTCGCCGAGCAGGGCCGCGAGCAGGCGGGAGACGCCCAGCGAGATGCCGACGCCCGGGTAGGTGCTGCGGTTGTCGGCCGCGAGCTTCTCGTAGCGTCCGCCCGAGCAGACCGAGCCGAGCTGCTCGAAGCCTGACAGTCGGGTCTCGAAGACCGTGCCGGTGTAGTAGTCGAGGCCGCGGGCGATGCGCAGATCAGCGGTGACCGTGACGCGGTCAGGCGCGACGATCGAGCCCACGACGTGGGCGAGCTCGGCCAGGCCCTCGGCGAGCAGCTCGTGCTCGACCCCGAGCGCCTCGACCTGCTGCACGAACGACGTGTCGGTCGTGACGATCTCGGCCAGGGCGAGCACCTTCGTCGCGCTGACGTCGTCGACACCGATCTCACCCAGCATGACCCGGATCTTCTCGGGGGTGACCTTGTCGAGCTTGTCGACGACCTGCATCACGGCAGTGCTGTCGGTCAGTCCGAGGCCCAGGTAGAACCCCTCGAGGACCTTGCGGTTCGAGACCTGGAGCGTGGCGTGCGCGTCGGCCGATCCGACGAGGTCCATCAGTCCGCCGAGCGCCTCGGTCATGACCTGGGCGACGTCGACGTCGGCGTGCGGCGACAGCACGTCGCGGCCCACGACGTCGATGTCGGCCTGCGTGAACTCGCGGTAGCGGCCCTGCTGCGGACGTTCGCCACGCCATACCTTCTGGACCTGGTAGCGGCGGAACGGGAAGTCGAGCGTGTTCGCGTTCTCGACGACGTAGCGCGCGAACGGCACCGTGAGGTCGAAGTGCAGGGCGAGCTCGGCGGCCTCCTCGCCGTGCAGGCGGCTGACGGCGTAGACCTCCTTGTCGATCTCGCCCTTGCGCAGGAGCACGTCGAGCGGCTCCACCGCACGCGTCTCGACCGACGCGAATCCGTGCAGCTCGAACGTCGTGCGCAGGTGGTCGAGCACCGCCTGCTCGACGATGCGCTCGCGCGGCGTGTACTCCGGGAAGCCGGACAGCCTGGCCATCAGGCGAGCCCGTCGGCGATCTGGACGAGGTACGGATTGGTCGTGCGCTCGCGCCCCACGGAGGTCTGCGGTCCGTGGCCGGGCAGCACCACGACGTCGTCGCGCAGCGGCAGCACCTTGGTGCGCAGGCTGTCGATCATCTCCGGGTGCGAGCCACCCACCAGGTCGGTGCGGCCGATCGAGCCGGCGAACAGGAAGTCTCCGGAGAACATGACCTGCGAGACCTCGTCGTTGTCGGGGTAGTCGATCAGGTAGTAGAGCGTGCCGGGCGTGTGACCCGGGACGTGCGCGACGGTGAAGGTGACTCCGTCGACGTCGAACGTCGCACCGTCGACCGCGTCGCGGACGTCGGCGGGCTCGACGAACTCGGGGAGCTCGCCGTCGAGGCCGAGCTGGCCACGCAGCATCGCGGCGGACTCGTTCGAGATCGCCGCCATCGGGTCGCTCAGGAGGTGGCGGTCGGCCGGGTGGATCCACACGGGGCATCCCCACTCGGCCGCGACGTCCTGCGCGCACCAGAGGTGGTCGAAGTGGCCGTGCGTCACGAGGACGGCCTGCGGCGTCAGGTCGTGCTCGGCGGCGACGGATCGGACCCCCTCGATCGCGTCCATGCCGGGGTCGACGACGGCGCACCCGGCACCGGGACCGCGGGCGACGAGGTAGCAGTTCGCCTGCAGAGGACCGGCGGGAAAGGACGTCAGGAGCACGTGCGACAGGGTACGCGAGGCCACGGATCGGTCCGGCGCCCCTCCTGTCCGACCGGCGTCCCTAGACTGTGCCCATGACCACACCCGCCGAGCACCCGTGGGGCCGCGTCGACGACGAGGGCAACGTCCATCTCCGCACCGCCGACGGCGAGCGCGTCATCGGCCAGTGGGCCGCGGGTTCCGACCCCACCGAGGCACTGGCGTTCTACGAGCGCCGCTTCGGTGCGCTCGAGACGGAGGTCGAGCTGCTCGAGAAGCGGCTCGAGTCCGGCGCCCTCTCCCCCGCCGACGCCGTGAAGGCGCTCGACAAGGCGCGCGAGAACATCGCCGGTGCCTCGGCACTCGGCGACCTCGCGTCGCTCGACGCCCGGCTCGACGCCCTCGCCCCGCAGATCGACAAGGCCCGCGAGGCCAAGAAGGCCGCCCGCGAGGCTGAGCAGGCCGTGGCCGAGCAGCGCAAGACCGAGATCGTCACCGAGGCCGAGAAGATCGCGGCCGGCACCGAGTACCGCAAGGGCTCCGACCGGCTTACCGCGCTCCTCGATGAGTGGAAGGCCCTGCCGCGTCTGAGCCGTTCGGCCGACGACGCGCTCTGGAAGCGCTTCAGCACCGCGCGCACGTCGTTCATGCGGGCCCGCAAGACCTTCTTCGCCGAGCAGGACGGCCAGCGAGCCGAGGCGAAGAAGATCAAGGAGAAGCTCATCGTCGAGGCCGAGGCACTGTCCGGATCGAGCGATTTCGGCGCCACGGCGAGCGCCTACCGCGACCTGATGTCGCGCTGGAAGGCCGCGGGCTCGGCGCCACGCAACGTCGAGGACAAGCTCTGGAAGCGCTTCCGCGCCGCCCAGGACGCCTTCTTCGAGGCGCGCGACGCGGCCAATGCGGCGCTCGACAAGGAGTTCGAGGGCAACGCCGAGGTCAAGGAGAAGATCCTCGTCGAGGCCGAGGCACTCCTCCCCGTCACGGACGCCGATGCCGCGCGCAGGGCGCTCAACGACATCGCTGATCGGTGGGAGGCGGCGGGCAAGGTCCCCCGTGCCCGCATCTCGGAGCTCGAGGGCCGGCTCCGCAAGGTCGAGGAGGCCGTCCGCGCCGCGGGCGAGCGCAAGTGGCAGCGCACCGATCCCGAGAAGTCAGCTCGCGCCGACGACATGATCGGCAAGCTGCAGCGCGCCATCACCGACACCGAGGAGTCACTCGCCAAGGCCGAGGCCGCGGGCGACCAGCGCAAGGTCAAGGACCTCACTGCCAAGCTCGAGTCCAACCGCGCCTTCCTCGACATGGCCCAGAAGGCCCAGGCCGACTTCTCCTGACTCGGCGGCCGCGACCCCCGCGGCCCGCGTGCGGGTGACCCTGGGTTGGGTTTGACTGGGGTGATGCACGACACTCCCCCCATCGCCGCGTCCGACGTCCTGGACGTGTCCGGCGACTCGGTGGACACGGGACCGACCGCGGCGACCATCAGCCTGGCGGCGCTCGGACTGCTCGACGAGCCGGTCCAGTCGCGGTTCGACCGCTACGCAGAGCTGGCTCGCACGATCTGGGGGGCCCCGATCTCGACCGTCACGATGATCGACCGTGATCGGGCGTACTTCACGTCCTGTCTCGGGCTGGACCTGACGGACATGGCGGCCGACGCGACCTTCTGCTCCTCCGTCGTGCACGCAGCCGCGCCTGTCGTGGTGCCCGACGCTCTCGAGGACGCCGCCTACCGCGCGCTGCCAGCGGTCGCTGGCGAGCCGTACATCCGCTTCTACGCCGGTCACCCGGTCCGAGATCGCTGGGGCACGGTTCTTGGCACGATCTGCATCTACGACGTTCGGCCCCGGACCTTCTCGGAGCACGACGCCGCCGTCCTGGCCCAGCTGGCCACCTGCGTCGAGGACGAGCTCGACGCGAGCTCCGACCGCGACCTCGCCGAACGGGTGCAGCAGGCACTGCAGCCTCAGCGCGTCCCGCCGGTCGCCGGTTACAGCTTCGCCGCGCGCACGGTGGCGACGGGGCTGGTCGCCGGTGACGCTCTCGATCACGCGACGTGGGGCACCGGGCACTACCTCCTGCTCGCCGACGTCATGGGCAAGGGGACGGCAGCAGCGATCCTCATGGCGTCGGTCCGCACCGCTCTGCGGGCCCGGGTCGCCGATCTGGCGACAGGTTCGGCCGACGACCTGGGGCAGGTCGTCATGTCGGCGCGTGACCTCGTGCAGCACGACCTCGAGGCCGCCGGGTCGTTCGTCACGGCCTTCGTCGCATGGGCAGACCCCGTCGAGGGCCGCGTGCGCTACGTCGACGCGGGCCACGGGCTGTCCGTGGTCGTCCACCGTGACGGCAGATGGACCACGCTGAGGTCCGACGACTTGCCCCTCGGCATCGATGCGCACGCCGGCTGGACGGAGCAGACCCTCGAGCTGGCGGCGGGTGAGACGTTCGTGTGCTTCAGCGACGGGCTGCTCGACGTCCTGCCCGACGCGGAGTCGGACCCTGGGCGCGCCGTCGCGGACCTCGTGGCCCGGAGCGCCGGTCCAGAGGACGTCGTGCGCCGCGTCGGCGACCTCGCGCTGGCCGTCCCGACCCGTGACGACGTGACGGTCCTCGTCGTGCAGCGCGAGGCCCCGAGTTGAGTCGGTTGTGGCTGGTCCGCGTCGTCGTCGTGGCGTCAGCGTTGCTGGCGCTCAACTACATCGGCTGGCGGTGGGTCGCGTCCGTCAACTGGTCGGTCTGGTGGATCGCGGTGCCCCTGGTGGTCGCGGAGACCTACAGCGTCATCGACTCCTTGCTGTTCGGTCTCACGTCGTGGCGCGCCCGACGACGTCCTGAACCGCCACCGCCCGTTCCCGATGCGGCGGTCGACGTCTTCATCGCGACCTACAACGAGCCCCTCGCGCTCGTGCAGGAGACCGCGAGGGCGGCCGCCGCGATCCGCCACCCTCACCGCACGTGGATCCTCGACGACGGCAGTCGGCCCGAGCTGGCGGCGTGGGCTGCCCAGCACGGCATCGGCTGCATCCACCGTGGCGCGGACTGGACCGATCGGCCGCGCCACGCCAAGGCGGGCAACATCAACAACGCCCTCATGCAGACCGACGGCGAGTTCATCCTGATCCTCGACGCCGACCAGGTCCCCGACCCGGAGATCCTCGAGCGCACCCTGGGCTACTTCGAGGACGAGCGCATGGCCCTGGTCCAGACACCCCAGTACTTCGTCAACGTGCCCGACTCCGACCCGCTCGGCAGCCAGGCACCACTCTTCTACGGACCGATCCAGATCGGCAAGGACGGGTGGAACGCCGCGTTCTTCTGCGGCTCCAACGCCGTGATCCGACGCGAGGCCCTGATGCAGCTCGGGGTGTCCCGGTACGCCGTCGAGCTGCAGGACTCCGTCCGGCAGGCTCTGCGTGCCTCTCGGCGGGTCGTGCGTCGCGCCCGTCGCACGATCGACGACCCGAGCCTGACCGAGCTGCTCACCACGATCGAGCAGGACGCAGCGCACGCGCTGCGCGAGCTCCAGGGCGGCGCTGGCGTCGCGGACGTGACGTACGAGTTCGGTCGACGTCTGCGTGAGGCCGAGCGCAAGGTTGCCCGCGCCGACGCCGAGCTGATCGCCGCCGACCTCGCCGCCGTGGGTGAGCTCGCGGGCGCGGCGAGCGATCCTGCGGTGGGCGTCCCGGTCCTCGACCCCGCTGCCCTGGCCGAGGTCATCGACCGCGACTGGTCGGCCGTGGGCGCCCTCGCTGCGGTGCGCGAGCTCCTCGATGCGGTTGACGTCACGCGCGGCCACGAGGCGCAGCCCATCATGCCGCTCGCGACGATCTCGGTCACGGAGGACATGGCCACCGCGATGCGCTTGCACGCGATGGGATGGCGCACGGCCTATCACCACGAGGTGCTGGCTCACGGCCTCGCGCCGGAGGACATGCCGTCGATGTTGACGCAGCGACTGCGTTGGGCGCAGGGCACGGTCCAGGTGATGCTCCGGGAGAACCCTCTGACCCAGCGCGGGTTGAGCCTCGCGCAGCGCTTGATGTACTTCGCGACGATGTGGAGCTACCTCTCAGGCTTCGCCGCCGTGGTGTACATCACCGCGCCGATCCTCTACCTGGCCTTCGACGTCCAGCCCGTCACGGCGTACAGCCTCGACTTCTTCGCCCGCCTCGTCCCGTTCCTCCTGGTCAATCAGCTCCTGTTCCTCGTGGTGGGGCGTGGTATCCCCACCTGGCGCGGACAGCAGTACTCACTCGCGCTCTTCCCGGTGTGGATCGCCTCGTTCACGACCGCGTTCAACAACGTCTTCCGCGACCGGCCGCTCGACTTCGCCGTCACACCCAAGGAGGTCGGACCCGACGCGGGTCCGCGATGGGACCTCGTGCGTCCGCAGCTGGTCGCGATGGGCGCCCTGCTCGCGGCGAGCGTGGCCGGGATCGTCCGCGTCGCGCTGGGCGACGCGTCGGTGTTCGGGGTGTCGTTCAACATCGTGTGGGTCCTGCTCGACCTGGCCCTCCTCAGCGTCATCGTCCAAGCCGCGCGGTACCGCGGCAGCACACCCAGGGAGAGGCAATCCGCATGACTGACATCCAGGTCACCCACTCCGATCATGGCCTCGGCGTCGTCACGCCTGCCGGCCGCTTGACGATGGTCTCGGCCCGAGCGCTCACCGAGGCCGTCGCGTCCCTGGTCGACCAGGGCACCAGCCGCGTCGTGGTCGACCTCGGCGAGACGACCTTCATCGACTCCTCGGGGCTCGGAGCACTCGTGGCGGGCTTGAAGCGGTGCCGCCAGGCGGGCGGCGACCTGCGCATCGCGCGACCGACAGCGCAGGTCACGGCGGTCCTGGCGATGACCAACCTCGACAAGGTCCTGACTCCGCGGGCCTCCGTCGACGAGGCCTTCTGATGGCCACGGCACGCGAGGTCGTCCTGGAGGCTCGCCCGGAGGACATCGACGTCCTGCAGGACGTGGTCGCTGACCTGTGGGAGTCGGAGCCGGGCGTCGCTGACACCGAGCGCATGCGCTTCGAGATGGCGCTGGTCGAGATCTTCACGAACGTCGTCGAGCACAGCGAGCGGGCCCAGCACGGGCCGCCCCGGCGTCGGGTTGCCGTGACGCTGACGGTCGACGACGACCGGGTTCAGGCCGTCCTGGTCGACGACGGCCGTCCGGCTGCGGTCGACCTGAGCTCGGTCACGATGCCGGATGCCGATGCGACGAGCGGACGGGGCCTTGCCCTGGCGATCTCGGCCGTCGACGACGTCTCGTACGAACGTGACGGCGACCGGAACCGTTGGACGGTGACGTGCCGGAGAGGCTCGTGAGCGTGCGGAGGTTCGCCTCTGCCATCGGCGCTCTTCTCGCGCCGATGCTGCTGGGAGCCTCCGCGGTCGCGGGCGGCATCCCTGCGCCCCCGGACGGCCCGTACGTCGGTCCCGTCCTGGACTGGCAGCGGGAATCGGCCGACGCGTACGTGGAGCGGCTCGGGGTCTCCCCCTCGGTCTTCGGACAGTCCTTACCCTTCCCGCTCGACTCCGACGACCGGAGATTCCTCGAGCAGTTCGTGCAGCAGACTGCCGCTCACGGCGCCGTCGCCCAGCTCACCCTCGAGCCTCGCCTCCCGCTCTCGCAGATCACGACAGCGCACGCGGTCGACCTCGGCACCGAGCTCGACGACCTGCACGCCGCGTACGGCACCGAAGTGGTGCTGAGCTTCGCTCCGGAGATGAACGGCTCCTGGCGCGCCTGGGGTCAGCAGCCCGAGTCCTATCGGGCGGCGTTCCGCACCGTGGCCACCGGCGTCCGGTCCGAGACCGGCGCCGCCGAGATGCTCTGGGCACCGACCTACGGGGCCGGCTACCCGTTCGGGGACGCTTACGGACTGAGTCCGGGGGCGGAGCCCCGCCCGGTCGAGCAGCTCGACCTCACCGCTGACGGCACGATCACCGAGGCGGACGATCCGTACGGCCCCTACTGGCCGGGGGCCGACGTCGTGGACCGTGTGGGTCTGGTCATGTACCGGTTTGGGTTCGCGCGGCCATTCGGCGTCGACGCAGTCCCCACCGCCACCGAGCTCGCGGACCGACTCTCCGAGCGACACGGCTACGCCGCCGGTCAGGGCGGTGAGAGCTTCCACGACCGTTTCGCCGTGGCCAACGACCTGCCCATGGCTCTGGAGACGGCTGCTGCGTGGTATGACGACGGCGGGTCCGTGACCGAGGCCGCGGTCAAGCAGGCCTGGTGGGAGCAGGTGTTCGATCCGGCCCTCCGCGAGTCCTTCCCCGCACTCGACCTCGTGACCTGGCTGGAGGTCGAGCGTCCCGAGCCGGAGGCTGGCGGTCGCCTGACGGACTGGCGTGTGACTTCGGACGCTGGCCTGGCCGGGGACTTCGCCGACGAGCTGCGGGAGCACGCCACGACGGGTCCCGTCACGGCCCCCGTAGAGGGGCCAGAAGCCAGCGACGGTCGGTCGGACACGGGCGACCCCGACCGCGGGACTCTCGTGGGGGCCGCCGTCTTCGGCGGCTTGATGGTGGTGGTGCTGATCGGTGTGGCCGTTGCCTCGCGCCGGGCTACTGGGTGAGGCGATAGACGTCGAAGACGCCCTCGATCGTGCGGACGGCCTTGAGCACGTGACCGAGGTGCTTGGCGTCGCCCATCTCGAAGGTGAACTTGCTCTTGGCGACACGGTCGGTGCCGGTGGACAGCGCCGCAGACAAGATGTTGACGTGCTGCTCGGACATGACCCGGGTGATGTCCGAGAGCAGGCCGGGCCGGTCGAGCGCCTCGACCTGGAGCGCGACGAGGAACGTGCTCGTGGCACTGGGGGCCCAACGGACCGCCACGAGGCGCTCGGGCTCGTCGCTCCGCAGCTGCACGAGGTTGAGGCAGCTGCGACGGTGCACCGAGACGCCCGACGTGCGGGTCACGAATCCCTCGATCTCGTCGCCCGGCACCGGAGTGCAGCACCGCGCGAGCTTGACGAGGGCGCTGCCCTCGAGCCCATCGACCACGACACCGGCGTCGGAGCCCTCGCGCGACCGCGCGGCACGGCGACCCACGGTGGGCACGGTGGCCTCCGCGAGGTCCTCCTCGGCGCCCTCGCGACCACCCGAGAGCGCCAGGACGCGGTCGACGACGCTCTGCGCACTGACGTTGTTCTCGCCGACGGCGGCGTACAACGCGGTGATGTCGGCCAGGTTGAGGTCGGCCGCGACCGCCTCGAGCGTGCGTTGCCGGAAGAGCCGCACGAGCGGCAGGCTCTCCTTGCGCATCTGGCGCGCGATGAGGTCCTTGCCGTGCTCGACGGCTTCCTCGCGGCGCTCCTTCGTGAACCACTGGCGGATCTTGTTACGGGCGCGCGGGCTGACGGCGAACTCGAGCCAGTCGCGGCTCGGGCCGGCGTCGGGCGACTTGGACGTGAAGATCTCGACGACGTCGCCGGTCTCGAGCTTGGACTCCAGCGACACGAGGCGTCCGTTGACCCGCGCACCGATGCACGCGTGACCCACTTCGGTGTGGACCGAGTAGGCGAAGTCGACCGGCGTCGACCCGTCGGGCAGCTGGATCAGGTCGCCACGGGGTGTGTAGGCGTAGACACCCGTCTGGCCCATCTCGTAGCGGAGCTGGTCGAGGAAGTCGATCGAGTCCTCGGTCTCGGACTGCCAGTCGAGGAGCTCACGCAGCCACGCCATCTCGGTGCTGATCGGCGCCCCCGTGGGAGTGGCCGGACCCTTCGCCTTGGCGGTGGCGTCTTCCTTGTACTTCCAGTGCGCCGCGACACCGTACTCGGCCCGGCGGTGCATCGCATGGGTGCGGATCTGCAGCTCGACGGCCTTGCCCTGCGGACCCATGACGGTCGTGTGCAGCGACTGGTACATGTTGAACTTCGGGACGCTGATGTAGTCCTTGAAGCGACCCGGGATGGGGTTCCAGCGGGCGTGCAGCACACCGAGCACGGCGTAGCAGTCGGCGACGGAGTCGACCAGGATGCGCACCCCGACCAGGTCGAAGATGTCGGAGAACTCGCGGCCTCTCACGAGCATCTTCTGGTAGATCGAGTAGTAGTGCTTGGGCCGGCCCGTCGTGGTGGCCTTGATCTTGGTGTGCTTGAGATCGGACTCGACGTCGCTGATGACCCGCTCGAGGAACGTGGACCGCGAGGGCGCACGATCGGCCACGAGACGCACGATCTCGTCGTAGACCTTGGGGTGCAGCGTCGCGAACGCGAGGTCCTCGAGCTCCCACTTGATCGTGTTCATGCCGAGCCGGTGGGCCAGCGGAGCGAAGATCTCGAGCGTCTCGGTGGCGATGCGCTCCTGCTTGTCCTGACGCAGGTAGCGCAGCGTGCGCATGTTGTGCAGGCGATCGGCGAGCTTGATCACGAGCACCCGGATGTCGCGGCTCATCGCCACGACCATCTTGCGGATCGTCTCGGACTGCGCCGTGGCACCGTACTTGACCTTGTCGAGCTTCGTGACGCCGTCGACAAGGTGCACGACCTCGTCGCCGAAGTCGGCGCGCAGCTCCTCGAGCGTGTACGGGGTGTCCTCGACCGTGTCGTGCAGCAGCGCCGCGCACAGCGTGGGGGCCGTCATGCCGAGCTCGGCGAGGATCGTGGCGACCGCCAGCGGATGCGTGATGTAGGGGTCGCCGCTCTTGCGGGCCTGCCCGGCATGCATCCGCTCGGCGATGACGTACGCCTTCTGGATCGACGCGACGTCGCCCTTGGGGTGGGTTACGCGGTAGATCTTCAGGAGCGGCTCGAGCACCGCCTGGCCGGTCTGCGTCTTGCCGCCGATGCGGGACAACCGCGACCGCACCCGGGCCGATGCCGGTGCGGTGTCAGGTGCCGCGACCGATGCGGGGTCGGCGGCGACAGGGCCCGGATCGGGGGGTGTCGCGGGGCTCGGGACGTGGCCGGGCGCCTCTGCGACCTCACCACGATCTGCCACGTCGACCTCCTGGGCCCAGTCTACGGCTCGGGTCAGACCAGACCCGACAGGAGGGAGGCGGCGACGCCGAGGACGAGCACGGCGACGAGCACGAGGGCGACGACACGCATCTGCGAGGGGTTCATGGGACCTTCCCGGTCGGAGGGGCGAGGGACGAGGTGCGGCCGGTCAGTACGAGCGGAGCGCGGCGCAAGGGGCGTCGAAGGCGCGGCGACCGTCGAGCGCGGCGATCTCGATGAGCACCACGGTACCGACGACCTGGGCCCCGCACCGGCGGGCTAGCTCGACAGCGGCCGCGAGCGTGCCGCCCGTCGCCAGCACGTCGTCGACGATCGCGACCCGCTGCCCCGGTGTCACGGCACCCGCCGGGACCTCGATCGTGGCGCTGCCGTACTCGAGGTCGTACGAGACGCTCTCGGTGCGACCGGGCAGCTTGCCGGCCTTGCGCACCGGCACGAACCCGACACCCAGGCGCTCGGCCACGGCGAGACCGAACAGGAATCCGCGGGCCTCGACCCCGAGCACGACGTCAACGTCTCCCGCAGCGTCCGCCATCGCCTGGGCGACGGTGCCGAACGCCGCCGGATCGGCGAGCAGCGGGGAGATGTCGCGGAACAGCACCCCCGGCTCGGGCCAGTCCGCCACCGTGGGCACCGTCGCGTCGATCAGGTCCTCGAGCTCGGGGCCGACCTCCGGCACGGAGGTCACTGCGCCGTGGTCGAGAGCTGGAGGTCGAGGTCGCAGCGGTCCTTCGCGTCCTTCGTGATCGCCTCGACCGCTGCGGTCGACTCCGAGTCGGCCAGCTTGCTCTGCACCTCGGCCGCCTCGGCCTGGAGGGCAGGATCGATCGAGGTGAGCACGCCGGACTGCACGTCGCTCGCGAACTTCTGGACGGAGTCGGGATCGGTCAGGTCGTAGCCGATCTTCTCGAACACGTTGACGACGTCGACGAGACGATCGTGGAACAGCTTCCAGTCGGCCTTGACGTCGTCGGGTCCCTCCTTCGAGAACTGCTCGGCGCCGTCGAGACGCCGCGAGACGCTGCCCGCGAGGAACTCAGCGGACGTGGCGACGTCGGCGTCGGGGGCGAGCTTCTCGTTGCTCTTGGCCTCCCACGTCTTCAGGTCGTCGCAGTAGCCGGCGCTCCCGTCGCGCAGGAACACGAACCAGCCACCGGCAGCGAGCGCCAGCACGAGCACGCCCGCGATCGCGAGCACCAGGGGGCGGCGCCACAGGGGGGCGGACGAGGCGGTCTTGGCAGTGGACGACATGAGAACTCCTTGGGTCACGGACACGGTACTGGGACGTCGATCGGGGCGGGCCAGAACCCGCGGTCACCGACCGCGTCGCTGCTGACGGCTCGATCGTTGTGGCTGGCGGCGACCCGCGGCGGCCGAGGTCGCGACCGGTCGTGCGACGGCCGGGGCGGGTGCGCCCACCTTCTCGACGCCCTTGGCGCGACGCTGCAGCACCTTGGCGGTGTGCTCGCGGATGGCCGGATCGCGCTCCTTGAGCTGAGCCGCCAGGGGCGTCGCGATGAAGATCGAGGAGTAGGTGCCGACGGCCATGCCGACGAACAGCGCGAGCGCGAGGTCCTTCAGGGGCCCGCTGCCCAGCACCCCGACGCCGACGATCAGCAGCGCACCGACCGGGAGCAGCGCCGTGATAGACGTGTTGATCGACCGCACGAGCGTCTGGTTGACCGCGAGGTTGGCCTGCTCCGAGTAGATCCGCGTCGTCGAGGCCGTGATGCCCCGAGTGTTCTCGCGCACCTTGTCGAACACCACCACGGTGTCGTAGAGCGAGTAGCCCAGGATCGTGAGCAGGCCGGTCACGGTCGCCGGGGTCACCTCGAAGCCCGACCAGGCGTAGACGCCCACCGTGATGACGATGTCGTGCGCGAGCGCGACCATGGCCGCGACGGACATCCGCCACTCCCGGAAGTACGCCCAGATGAAGAGCACGACGATCACGAGGAACACGAGGAGACCTGTGAGCGCCTTCTTGGCGACCTCGGCGCCCCACGACGGCCCGACGAGGTTCTGGCTCACCTCGGTCGCGCCGGCGGACTCCAGGGCGTCGATGACCTGCGTCGTCTCGTCCTGCGTCAATGTGCCGGTCTGGATGCGGACCGTCGCGTCGCCGGACGTGTTGGCGACGGGCGCTGCGGCGGCGTCCAGGCCCGTGTCGACGACGGCCTCGCTGAGCGAGTCGACCGCCGCGGAGTCGGCCTTGGCGACCTGAGCGGTGAACTCGACGCCGCCCTTGAAGTCGATGCCCCGCTCGAGCCCGTGCACACCGAGCCCGGCGGCCGAGCCAAGGACCAGGACCGCACTGATGGCGTACCAGAGCATGCGGCGCCCGACGAAGTCGAACGAGACCTTGCCCGTGTAGAGGTGCTGACCGAAGCTGCTGAGTCGTCCCATCAGGACCGGCCTCCCTTCGCGGTGGCGAACTCCGTGACCTTGCGGCCCTCGATGCCCAGGTGCGAGGCGTCGAGCCCCGAG
>JAHEXN010000014.1:0-3152 GCA_023252095.1 Actinomycetes bacterium
CGCGCTACCAACGATCAGCATGAGCTCGTGCTGTCCGTCTCGACGATCGACCCGACTCCCCGATCGAGCCTGGTGCTGTCGGACGAGACATGGGGCCAGGTAGATCTTTTTCTGTCTGCCGCCACCACAAAGCTCGATGCACTTCGTGCCCTGGGGCTCGGCACCACCCGCGGACTGCTCGTGGCGGGTCCTCCGGGCACCGGAAAGACGCACCTGACACGCGTCGTCAGCACCGAGCTGGCCGGTGACTTCACCGTCGTGGTCGCGGACAGCACGAGCATGCGCCACTTGATCGGCGACATCTACGCCGAGGCTGAGACCTTCGGCAAGCTGCTCGTCATTCTCGAGGACATCGATCTGGTCCTGGGACACCGAGACAGCGGTTCGGACTCCGACGCATTGGCAGACTTCCTTGCCGCTCTGGACGGCACCCGCCAGCTGAGCGACGTATTCACCGTCGCCACGACCAACAACCTCGACGCGATCGACCCCGCCGCGCGACGAACAGCCCGCTTCGACGACGTCATTGAGATCCCGCGACCTGGTGCGAGGGAGCGTGCCGCCATCCTCGACCGCTACCTCGACGAGCTCGGCGTCGCGGTCGAGACGGTGCGGGTCGCCGCTGAGCTGGATGGGTGTACCGGATCCGACGTCAGAGAGGTCGTGCGCCGCGGCGTGCTCGAAGCACAGGGAGCCGTCTCGACCCGACTGTTGATGGAAGTCGCCCGATCGGGGCGCTGGCGTCCGACGTTGCAGTCCGGCAACTACCTGTAGGCCTCGCGGCCGCAGGCTTCATCTCCCTCGGTCAGGATTCCTCGGTCTCGGCCTCGTCGTCGCTGGTCTCGGGCTCGGCCGGCGCGGGCGGGCCCTCGTCGAGCAGCTTCTGGAAGCCGGCCTCGTCGAGGATCGGGACGCCGAGCTGCTCGGCCTTGTCGGCCTTTGACCCCGCGTTCTCACCCACGACGACGTAGTCGGTCTTCTTGCTGACCGAGCCCGCCGCCTTGCCACCCCGCTCGATGATGGCCTCCTTGACGGAGTCGCGCGTGTAGCTCTCGAGCGAGCCCGTGACGACGATCGTGAGTCCGTCGAGCACGCCACCCGTGGCCGCCTGGCCGGGGCCGGGGTGGTCGGGGATCTCGAACGCCACACCGGCCTCGCGCCAGCTGCTGATGATCTCGACGTGCCAGTCGACCTCGAGCCAGGCCTTGACCGACGCGGCGATGATGCCGCCGACGCCGTCGACCGCTGACAGCTCCTCGACCGAGGCCTCCTCGATGGCCTTCAAGGAGCCGAAGTGCTGCGCGAGTGCCCGGGCCGCGACCGGACCGACGTGGCGGATGTTGAGCGCGACGAGGAAGCGCCACAGGTCTTTCGTCTTGGCCTTCTCGAGCTCGTCGAGCAGCTTGAGCGCCTGCATCGACAGGATGTGCGTCTCGTCGCCGTCGAACTCCCCCTGCGGGTCGAACGGCGGGTCGTCCTTCTTCCGGAGCCGGCGGAACGGCGATCGCGTGTCGGTCGTGCCGTCGTCGTTCAGGCGGGCGGCGCCGGTCTCGGGGTCGCGGACCTGCACGTCGATCCCGAAGAGGTCCTCGGCGCTGAGCGCGAACAAGCGGGCCTCGGTCACGAGCGGTGGCGTCTCCGGTCGCGTGGGCTGCGTCAGGGCCGCGGCCGTGACCTCGCCCAGCGCATCGATGTCGAGGGCCCCACGGGAGCCGATGTGCTCGACACGGCCCCGCACCTGGGCCGGGCACGACTGCGCGTTGGGGCAGCGCAGGTCGATGTCGCCCTCCTTCATGGGGCGCAACGGCGTGCCGCACTCGGGGCAGCTCTTCGGCATCACGAACTCGCGCTCGGTGTCGTCGCGCAGCTCGGTCACGGGACCGAGGACCTCGGGGATGACGTCGCCAGCCTTGCGCAGCACGACGGTGTCACCGATCTTGACGCCCTTCTCACGGACGACGTCCTGGTTGTGCAGGGTGGCCTGGCGCACGACGCTGCCGGCGACGAGCACGGGCTCCATCTGCGCGTACGGCGTGGCGCGCCCCGTGCGGCCGACCGAGACGATGATGTCGAGCAGCTTGGTCTGGACCTCCTCGGGCGGGTACTTGTAGGCGATGGCCCACCGTGGGGCGCGGCTCGTCTCCCCCAGCTCGTCGTGCATCGCGAGCTGGTCGACCTTGACCACGACGCCGTCGATCTCGTGCACGATCGAGTGCCGGCCCTCGCCGAGCTCGGTGATGCGCGCCGCGACGTCGTCGACGTCGGCGTACACCCGACTGTTCGGGCTGACGGGGAGCCCCCACGACCCCAGGAGGTCGTAGATCTCGCTCTGGGTGTCCACGGGCGGGTCGGGCCAGGCGCCGATGCCGTGGACGTAGAGCGACAGCGCCTCGATACGGGCCAGTCCGGCCTCGAGCTCGAGGCCTGACTTCTTGTGGAGCAGCTGACGCAGGCCGCCGCTGGCCGCGTTGCGCGGGTTGGCGAAGGCCGGGAACCGGCGACCGGCACTGATCTCGGCGCGCTCGCGGTCGACACCGCGCGCCACCGCCTCGGCCGTGGCGCGCTGACGCAGATCGGCCTGCAGGGCGTTGAGGCGCCGGAACGCCTCGACCGCGATGAAGACCTCACCGCGCACCTCGACCAGCGGCGGGTGCCCCTCGCCCGAGAGCCGCTCGGGCAGCACCGTGAGCTTGACGGCATTGGTGGTGACGTCCTCGCCGATGCGCCCGTCGCCGCGGGTGGCGGCCGTGACGAGGACGCCGTTCTCGTAGCGCAGCGAGATGGCCAGACCGTCGATCTTGGCCTCCGTGAGCCAGGCGACCTTGCGCGCCGTGGCGGCCTCGGTCTTGGCGCACCAGGCGCGGAGCTCGTCGGCCGAGAACACGTTGTCGAGACTGAGCATGCGCCCGGCGTGCTCGATGGGCGCCAGGTCGGAGCTCGCCGCGCTGCCGACGCGCTGGGTGGGCGAGTCCTGACCCTGGAGCGCCGGGAAGAGCCGTTCGAGCGCCTCGAGACGCTGCATGTCGGCGTCGTACGTGGCGTCGTCGACGAGCGAGGCGTTGCGCCCGTAGTAGGCGTCGCGCGCCTCCTCGATGCGCTCGACCAGGGCCTGCACCTCGACACGGGCGTCGTCGAGACTGATCTCGAGGGCC
>JAHEXN010000014.1:3162-22492 GCA_023252095.1 Actinomycetes bacterium
CTCCGGATCGAGAGTCTGAGAAACCCTGGGAGGCACCGCGGCGGTGCCCTTCTTCCGTGGACTCATGCTCCGAGACTAGTGGCGCGCACCGACGTCCGCCGCGAGTGCGAGCGCCTTCCGCGCCCACGCCGGGGTCGCGCCGGCGAGCCCGCAGGAGGGGGTCACGACGACGCGGGGATCCGCTGCTTCCTCGTCGAACCCGAGGCGGCCCAGGAACGCGTCGACCCTTCCGATCAGCACCGACGACGTGGGCACCTGCGCCGGGTCGAGCGACGGGACGACACCCATCCACAGGTCGAGTCCCGCCTCGAAGGCTTCCCCCCACGCGTCGCTCGGCGGCGTCTGCGCCAGGTCGAAGCCGATCGCCGCGAAGCCGGCGCCGTGCAGCAGGGCGACCGGGACGTCGTCGGCACACACGTGCACGACCGGTGTGGCGCCGGCCTCGCGGATGACGTCGGTGAGGAGGCGCAGGTGAGCATCGGCCTCCGGCGGATGGATCGTGCGGTGGCGACCGAATCCGCTGGCGGTCGGGATGCCGGCGTCGAGCACCGCCGGGAGTGCTGGCTCGTCGACCTGGACGACGAGCTGCGCCCTCGGGAACCGTCGCCTGAGGTCGGCGAGGTGTCCGGTGAGGCCGGCCGCGAGCGACTCGGCGAGGTCACGGCGGGCGCCGTGGTCGACCAGGACCTTCTCGCCACGGGCGAGCTCGGCCGTGGCCGACAGGGTCCACGGACCGGCGAGCTGCTGCTTCAAGGGGCCTTCATGATCGGCGCCGAGCTCCTCCAGGGCGTCCAGGTCCTGCGCGAGCAGCGACTGCGCCAGGCGGTGGTCGCGACCGGAACCGACACCGACGCGCCAGCCGGCGGGCTGCAGGTCGGCGTCGAGACCGTCGAGCAGCGCGAGCGAGCGACCGATCATCGCCGCGTGGACCCCGCGGCCCGGGAGCTCGGGGACGAACGGGAGGTCCAGGCCACCGAGCGAGACCTTGGCCCACTCCCGGAAGTCCTCCCCTGGAACTGACCCGACCCCCGTGGCGCGCATGGCCTCACCCTAGGGGGCGCACACTCCCACGCCCGGGGCAGTGGGTCAGGAGCGGAGGTGGCGGCGCACGGCGACGGCGGCGGTGCGGCCCGCGCGATTGGCGCCGATCGTGGACGCCGAGGGGCCGTAGCCGACGAGCTGGACGCGGGGGTCGACGACCGACTCCGTCGCGGTCGCGGCGGTGGACCCGAGCTGGATGCCGCCGCGAGACGACCGCAGGTGCAGCGGCGCGAGGTGCTCCACGTCCGGTCGGAAGCCCGTGGCCCACAGGATCACGTCGACGGGCTCGAACGAGCCGTCGGCCCAGCGGGCCCCACCCGGCTCGAGACGCTCGAACATCGGCAGCCGCCGGTAGGCGCCCAGCCGCTCGGCCTCGGCCTCCTGCGGCCGCAGCATCAGACCGGTCACGCTCACGACACTGCGCGGCGGCAACCCCTGCCGCACGCGTTCGGCGACCATGGCCACTGCCTCGCGGCCCGCCTCGGGGTCGAACTCGCCCGTGCGCCAGACGGGCTCACGGCGCGTGACCCAGAGCGTGTCCGTGATCGGACGCAGCGCCCCGAGGAACTGCACCGCCGAGGCACCACCGCCCACGACCAGCACACGCTTGCCCCGGAAGTGCTCGGGGCCGGGGTACGCGACGGTGTGCAGCTGCTCCCCCGCGAACGTCTCCTGGCCGGGGTAGCGCGGGATGAAGGGCCGCCGCCACGTGCCGCTCGCGTTGACCAGGGTCCGGGTCCGCCACGCGCGGTCAGCCGACTCGACGAGCAGCAGTGCCGGGTCATGGGGGTCCTGACGCACGTGCTCGACGACGACGGGACGCACGACCGGGAGCTCGTGCTCGCGCTCGTACGCCGCGAAATAGGTCGGCACGAACTCGTTGGCCCGTTCCGGACCGCTCGCCGGGGGCACCGGCGCGTCCGGGAGGTCCGCGACTCGGTGGACGTCGGCCATCGTCAGGGCGTCCCACCGATGCTTCCAGGCTCCTCCGGCGGCGTCGTTCGCGTCGAGGACGACGTGGTCGATCCCGAGCCGGCGCAGGTGGAAGGAGGACGACAGACCGGCCTGGCCCGCTCCGATCACGACACTGTCGAGGACCGGGTCGATGATCTCGTTCACGCCGGACTCGTGGACCGCCGACGTGTGCGGGAGATCGTGGCGGACCCGACGACGCGGGTGCCGTCGTAGACGACGCACGCCTGGCCCGGCGCGATGCCCTCGGCGGGGTCGAGCAGCTCGACGTGGACGGCGTCCCCGTCGACCGAGACCCGAGCCCGGTGCTCGGACCCGTGGGCGCGCAGCTGCACCGTGCACGTCATCTCGCCCCTGGGAGCAGCGGTGCACCACAACGGAGAGACACCGTCGAGCGCGTCGACGAGGAGCTGCTCGCGCGGGCCGACCGTGACCGTGCCGGAGACGGGCTCGATGTCGAGCACGAAGCGCGGCTTGCCGTCGCCGGCCGGCACGCCGAGCCGCAACCCGCGCCGCTGGCCGATCGTGAACGCGTACGCGCCGTCGTGCTCGCGCAGGACCTCGCCGGACTCGTCGACGATCGCGCCGGGACGAGGACCGATCTTCTCGGCCAGCCAGCCCGCGTTGTCACCGTCGGCGACGAAGCAGATGTCGTGGCTGTCGGGCTTGCTCGCGACCTGCAGGCCGCGGGCCTCGGCCTCGCGGCGCACGTCGGGCTTGGTCGAGTCGCCGAGGGGGAAGTGCGACCGGCGCAGCTGGTCCTGCGTGAGCACCCCGAGGACGTAGCTCTGGTCCTTGGCCATGTCGACCGCGCGGTGCATCTCGACGAGCCCGTCGTCGCCCGGACGCACCTGGGCGTAGTGACCCGTCACGACCCCGTCGAACCCCAGGGCCACGGCCCGCTCGAGCACGGCCGCGAACTTGATCTTCTCGTTGCAGCGCAGGCACGGATTGGGCGTGCGCCCCGCCTCGTACTCGCTCACGAAGTCGTCGACGACCGCCTCGGCGAACTCGTCGCTCATGTCCCAGACGTAGAACGGGATGCCGATCGCGTCGGCGGCGCGGCGCGCGTCGTTCGAGTCCTCGATCGAGCAGCACCCGCGCGCACCCGACCGGTACGACTTGGGGTTGCGGCTGAGGGCGAGGTGCACGCCGGTGACCTCGTGGCCGGCGTCGACGGCACGGGCAGCCGCCACGGCCGAGTCGACACCGCCGGACATCGCGGCGACGAGCCTCATTGGTCCACCCGTCATCGCTGCCTCACCGCCCGCGCCGCACTGGCCCGCGCGTGCACCTCGGGCAGGACGGCCAGGACCCGGTCGATGTCGTCGCCGGTCGTGGTGCGACCCAGGCTGAACCGCAGCGACCCGGCGGCGGCGTCCTCGTCGTACCCCATCGCGAGCAGGACGTGACTGGGCTGAGGCACGCCGGCGGTGCAGGCCGAGCCGGTGGAGACCTCGATGCCGTGGGCGTCGAGCAGCATCAGCATCGCGTCGCCGTCACAGCCCGGGAACGTGACGTGGGCGACGTGCGGAAGTCGCTGGTCAGGCGCGGCGGGCCCGTTGACCACGGCCTCAGGGACCAGGCGAGAGAGGCCGTCGACGAGCTGGGAGCGCAGCGACTCGAGCCGCGCGGCCTCCGCCTCTCGAGCGCGGACCGCGACGTCGACCGCGGTCGCGAAGGCCGCCACGAGTGGCGCGCCGAGCGTTCCGGACCGGACGTCGCGCTCCTGGCCGCCGCCGTGCAGCAGCGGCATGAGCTCGAGCTCGCGGACGGCGATCAGCGCGCCCACGCCGACCGGGCCGCCGAGCTTGTGCGCCGTGACGGTCATGGCGTCGAGACCGCTGGCCCCGAAGTCGATCGGCAGGTGCCCAGCGGCCTGCACGGCGTCGCTGTGCACCGGGATGCCGTGCGGCCGTGCGAGAGCGACGACCTCGGCGATCGGCTGGACGGAGCCCATCTCGTTGTTGGCCCACATCGTCGTGATCGCCGCCACCGTCCGGGGGTCTGCCTCGATCGAGGCGCGCAGGTCGTCGAGCCGCAGCACGCCGTGCCGGTCGACCGCGGTGGTGACGATGTCGGCGCCTTGCGCCTTGCCGAGCCAGATGACCGGGTCCAGGAGTGCATGGTGCTCGATCGCGCTGAAGAGCAGGCGCTGGCGGGCGGGGTCCTGCGCGTGCCGCGACCAGAACAGGCCCTTGATCGCGAGGTTGTTCGCCTCGGTGCCACCCGAGGTGAAGACGACCTCGCTGGGCCGTGCGCCGAGGCGCTCGGCGATGAGCTCGCGCGACTCCTCGACGACCCGGCGGGCCGCGCGGCCCGAGGCGTGCAGCGACGACGGGTTGCCCGTGCGTCCGAGCTGCTCGGTCAGCACGGCGATCGCCTCCGGCGCCATCGGCGTAGTCGCCGCGTGGTCGAGGTACACCGGGCGGTGCTGCTCGGGACTGCGCAGCTCAGGACTGGGGTCGCTCATGGTCGTTCCAGCGTAGACCGCGGGTTCACGTCACCACCTCGACCACCGCACGGGCCGCGTCCTCGAGCTCGGCGGCGGTGACGGCCGCTCCGAACGTGAAGCGCACCGCGGTCTGGGCGACCTCGCGGTCCAGGCCCATCGCCGTGAGCACGTGGCTGGGCTCGTCGCTTCCGGCGTGGCAGGCCGAGCCGCTCGACACGATGACGCCGCGGCGTTCGAGGTCGAGCAGGATCGACTCCCCCGAACGACCCGGGAAGACGAACGACGCACTGCCCGGGAGCCGGTGGACCGGATGACCCGTGAGCCGCGCGCCGGGCACTCCACCGAGCACCTGCGCGACGAACCGGTCCCGGAGCGCCGCGACGCCTGCCGCGTCAGGACGATCGGCCCGCACCGCCGCCGCAAGCCCGACCGCCGCCGCGACGTTCTCGGTGCCCGACCGGCGGCCGTCCTCCTGGCCTCCCCCGTGCAGGAGCGGCTCGACCGGCGTGCGCCGCGCGACGAAGAGCACGCCCACCCCCTTGGGAGCACCCAGCTTGTGGCCGGAGAGGCTGAGCGCCTGGACCCCGAGTCGACCGACGTCGAGGTCGAGCCAGCCCGCGGCCTGGACGGCATCGGTGTGGAACGGCACACCGCGCTCGGCCGCCACGGCCGCCAGCGCAGCGACGTCCTGCACGGTGCCGACCTCGTTGCTGGCGAGCTGGACGCTCACGACCGCGGTGTCCTCACGCAGCACGGCGGCGAGATCCTCGGGCGAGACCCGACCGAGCTCGTCGACCCCGAGCTCGGTGACCTCGAAGCCCTGCCGGGCCAGCCAGGCCGCCGACTCGAGCACGGCCGGATGCTCGATGGCACTCACCACGACATGGCGCCCACGGGTCGAGGCCAGGGCGAGGCCCTTGACCGCCGCGTTGTCGGACTCCGTGCCACCCGAGGTGAACGTGACCTCGCCCGGGCGCGCGCCGAGGAACGTGGCGACGTCGCGACGCGCGTCCTCGAGGGCGCGACGTGCGAGGTCGCCGACCTCGTGGGCGCTGGAGGGATTGCCGAACGTGCCGGTCAGGTACGGCCACATCGCCTCGAGCACGTCGCGCCGCACCGGCGTCGTCGCCGCCTCGTCCAGGTAGGGCATGACTACTGGGTGATCCTCATGTCGAGGCCCAGGTCGAGCGCACGCACACCGTGGGTGAGCGCCCCGACGCTGATGACGTCGACCCCGGTCTCGGCGATCGCCCCGATCGTGTCGAGCCGCACGCCGCCGCTCGCCTCCACGATCGCGCGACCGGCGACGAGCTCGACTCCCGTGCGCAGGTCGTCGAGGGTGAAGTTGTCGAGCATGATCGTGTCGACCCCGCCCGCCAGCACGGGTTCGATCTGGCCGAGCCGGTCGACCTCGACCTCGAGGTGCATCGTGTGCGGGATCTGGGCGCGGGCGGCCGCGATCGCCGCCGTGACGTCGTGGGTCAGTGCCAGGTGATTGTCCTTGGCCATGACGGCGTCGGACAGGGAGAAGCGGTGGTTGTGGCCCCCGCCGCACCGAACCGCGTGGCGCTCGAGCACGCGCAGACCCGGCGTCGTCTTGCGGGTGTCGACGACTCGCGCCCGCGTGTGCGCGACGGCGGCCACGTGCTGCGACGTCAGCGTGGCGATGCCGCTCATCCGCTGCACCAGGTTCAGGGCGATCCGCTCGCCGCGCAGGATCGCTCGAGCCGGGCCAGTGATCGTGGCCAGGACGTCGCCGGCGTCGAACTCCTGGCCGTCGTCGATGTGCAGCACGACCTCGACCGCAGGGTCGACCTCGGCGAACACGACCTCGAGCACCTGGACCCCGGCGATGACGCCCGGTTCGCGGGCGACGACGTCGGCCGTGGCAACCGCGTCGGCCGGCACGAACACCTGGGACGTGACGTCACCGGACGGGGCATCCTCCGCGAGGGCCGCGACGACGACCGACCGGATCTGCGCGGCCTCAAGCACGGGAGTCCCCGACCGTGGTGACCACGACGGAGCTGTGCACCCCGGGACCGGCGCCCGGCTCCGGAAAGTCGCTCCGGAAGTGACCGCCGCGCGACTCCTGCCGTGCGAGGGCGCTGGCCACGACGGCCTGGGCGACGACGTGAAGATTGGCGTCCTCGGCCGACTTCGCGTCCGTGGCGACGGGCACGGCCCACCGAGCGAGCTCGGCCGCAGCGGCGGACAGGCCAGCGCCGTCACGCGCGAGTCCGGCCGCGTCCCACATGAGCTGCTGCAGGTCGGCCCGGCTCGAGAGCACTCCCCCGGTCGGGAGCTCAACGACCAGCGGCGCGGCCCACTCCTCGTCGAAGGGCTCGACCGGCGCCTCCGTCGGCGCGAGCACCGCGTCGACGACACGGCGGCCGTAGACGGCGCCCTCGAGCAGCGAGTTCGACGCCAGGCGATTCGCCCCGTGCAGACCGTTGCACGCGACCTCACCGACCGCGAAGAGTCCCGGCAGCGAGGTGCGTCCCCAGAGATCGGTGCGCACGCCGCCCATGAAGTAGTGGGCCGCAGGCGTCACGGGGATGGGGTCGCGCGCCCAGTCGAAGCCCCGCGCCCGGACGGCCGCGTCGATCGTGGGGAAACGCGTGGCCAGAAACTCCGCCCCGAGACTCGTGGCGTCGAGCCGCACGGGCTGACCGCCCTGCAACGCCATCTGCGCCGCGATGCCCCGGGCGACGACGTCACGGGGAGCCAGCTCGGCGTCGGGGTGGACGTCGAGCATGAAGCGTCGCCCAGCCGTGTCGATCAGCACGGCACCCTCGCCCCGCACGGCCTCGGACACCAAGTGGTTGCCCGGAGCCGCCAGCGAGGTCGGGTGGAACTGGTAGAACTCCAGGTCGGCCGCGACCGCGCCCGCGCGCAGGGCCATCGCGAGTCCGTCGCCCGTGGCCACGGCCGGGTTGGTCGTGTACGGGTACAGCTGCCCGGCACCTCCCGTGGCGAGCACGACCGCGTCCGCGTCGATGCGTTCGCCGTCGAGGAGCGTGACCCCGACGACGCGACCGTCGTCGACCACGAGGTCGACGGCCGTCGTGTTCTCGCGCACCGTCACGGTCGACTGCCGCAGCCTCGCGATGAGCGCCGCCGCGATCGCGGCGCCCGTGGCATCGCCACCGGCGTGCAGGATGCGCTCGTGCGAGTGGGCGGCCTCGAGCCCGCGCGCCAGGACGCCGTCGTGCACGTCGAACAGGACGCCGCGGTCGATGAGGTGCTGCACGGCCTCCGGACCCTCGGCGCAGAGCACCTCGACGGCCTCGTCGTCGGACAGGCCGGCGCCAGCGGCCAGGGTGTCGGCCACGTGCTCGCCGACGGTGTCGTCGCTCGACGTCACGACCGCGACCCCGCCCTGGGCGAACCAGGTGTTGGACGACTCGAGCGTGGCCTTCGTCAGCAGCGTCACCGAGACGCCGGGGCGTCCGTCGGCGTCGAGCGCCGCGGTGAGGCCCGCCACACCGCTGCCGACCACCAGGAGATGGGTCATGAGGAGCTCCTACTTCGGGAGCGCGGCGAGCATGCGCTCGAGCGCGACCTTGGCGTGCGCGGCGACGTCGTCGTCGACCACGATCTCGTTGCGGACCTCGCCCTCGAGGAGTCCGTCGAGCACCCAGGCGAGGTAGCCGGGGTGGATCCGGTACATCGTGGAGCACGGGCAGATGACCGGGTCGAGGCAGAAGATCGTGCGGTCCGGGTACTCGGCCGCGAGCCGGTTGACCAGGTTGATCTCGGTGCCGATCGCGATGACGTCACCGGGCTCGCTGGCGGCCACGAACTTGCGGATGAAGTCGGTCGACCCGGCCGCGTCGGCGGCGTCGACGACCGGCATGGGGCTCTCGGGGTGCACGACGACCTTGACGCCGGGGTGCTCGGCACGCGCCTGCTCGATCTGGGCCACCGTGAACCGCTTGTGCACCGAGCAGAAGCCGGGCCACAGGAGCACGCGGGCGTCCCGCAGCTCCTGGGCGTCGACGCCGAGCCCGGGCTTGCGCGGGTTGATCATCGGCATCTGCTCGAGCGGCACGCCCATGGCCTTGCCCGTGTTGCGTCCGAGGTGCTGGTCGGGGAAGAACAGCAACCGACGACCCCGCGCGAAGGCCCACTCCAGGACGGTCGCGGCGTTGGAGGACGTGCACACGATGCCGCCGTGGCGGCCGCAGAACGCCTTCAGCGCCGCTGACGAGTTCATGTAGGTGACCGGGATGACGGAGGCCAGCTCTGACTGGTCCTCATCGGCGTAGAGCTCCATGAGCTCCTCCCACGCCGCCTCCACGGAGTCCTCGTCGGCCATGTCGGCCATCGAACAGCCGGCCGCGAGGTTGGGCAGGATCACGTGCTGCTCGGGCCGGGCCAGGATGTCGGCGGTCTCGGCCATGAAGTGCACCCCACAGAACACGATCGTCTCGGCGTCCGGCCGGGTCAGCGCGGCGTTGGCGAGCTGGAAGGAGTCGCCCACGAAGTCGGCGTGCTGCACGACCTCGTCGCGCTGGTAGAAGTGCCCGAGGACCACGAGCTTGTCGCCGAGCGTCTCCTTGGCGGCAACGATGCGGGCGTGCAGCTCGGCCTCGTCCATGCGCTGGTACGCGACGGGCAGCTGGCCGGGACGCACGACCGGGTCCGGGATGACGTCGTCCTCAGACGCTCCGGGACCGTAGCCGGGGCTGAGGTCGAACGCCCAGGGACCGGCCGCGAGGTCGGCGTCGCAGCTCGCCTCCGGAGCGGTCGTGATGAGCTCGTCGACGGAGAAGGTGGTCATCAGGACTCCCTTTCGAAGGACAGCGTCGTGCGGGACTGGGTGGGGTCGTGCCGGTACAGGGCCGGCGGCCGGTGGCTGAGGCCCTCCAGACATCGGCCGGTCGCCTGGAGACGGCCCCGCATCTGGCGGCGGAAGTTGGCGGGGTCGAGCTGGCGCCCGAGCACCGCCTCGTACACCTCGCGCAGCTGCGCCAGGGTGAACTCCTCGGGAAGGAACCCGTAGGCGATCGGCGAATACGTGATCTTGGCGCGCAGACGGGTCAGGGCGTACTCGACGATGTCGTCGTGGTCGAACGCCAGCCCGGACACCTCGTCGGCGACGAACCACTCGACGTTGGGGATCGGCACGACCTGGGCGTCCTCCTCGGCCCGCACGAGGGCCCAGTAGACGATCGACACGACGCGGTCGGGTGAGCGGTCGACGCGGCCGAAGGCGTAGAGCTGCTCGAGGTGGTTGGGGGTCAGGCCGGTCGTGCGCTCCAGCGTGTGCCGCGCCGACGACGCGAGGTCCTCGTGCGGCTGGAGCGGACCGCCCGGAAGCGCCCAGCGCCCCTCGAACGGCTCACGGATGCGGCGCACGAGCGGCAGCCAGATCGTGGGGCTCCCGGTGACGGGGTGGGGACGCAGCGCGAAGATCACGGTCGAGACCGCGAGGGCCACCCGCTCGTCGGTCTCACGGCCAGGGGCGCGGCCCGCGGCGAGATCGGACTGGAGCGTCATGCGTCACCTCCTTCAGGTGCTGCTGACTCTAACCCCGACTTAGAGTCAGGTCAACACTAAGTCGGTCGACGGGTGTTCACGTCGCCGACATCGGCGCGCGGGGGCGCCGTTCACCCGTGCGCCGGGACGTCGACCGAGCATCACCGCGTGTCCACCTTCACGAACGTCCTGGGTCGTCCCGTGGCCCGCAGGCTCCTGGTCGCCGCCGCGCTGGCCGCCGTGATCGTGGCCCTCGTGGCCGTGCGCACGGGCGCCGGCAGCCCACCACCCATGGACGACGGCACCGCGACGGCGATCCCGGACCGCATCATGCTGAACCCCACGGCCGACCCAGCGACGAGCCAGACCGTCACGTGGCGCACGAACGAGGCCACCGAGGACGGCGAGGTGCAGGTCGCACCCGCCGACGCCCCCGAGGACGTCCGCACCGTCGAGGCCGACGACAGCATCACGGAGCACCTCCCCCACTCCCGGCTCGTGGCCCGCCACCACAGCGCGACCGTCACGGACCTCGAGCCGTCGACGTCCTACACGTACCGCGTGGGTCACGACGAGGACTTCTCGGCCTGGACGACCTTCACGACGGCCCCCGCGGCCGGCGACGCCGACCCGTGGACGTTTCTGTACTTCGGCGACGCGCAGTGGGGTCTCGACGCGGGCTGGTCGAGCGTCGTGGACCAGGCGTTCGCCCAGCACCCTGACGCGACGCTCGCCCTCACGGCGGGCGACCAGGTCAACGACGGCAACGACGACCACCAGTGGGAGCAGTGGTTCGACGCCGTCGCCCCCTGGGCCTCGACGCGAAGCTTCCTGACCGTCGCGGGCAACCACGAGCTGTACGGCGACGAGGAGATGCTGCGTTACCGCAGCCAGGTGCAGTACCCCCGCAACGGACCTGAGGGACAGGACGACCTGACGTACCGGGTCGACGTCGGCGACGTCCGCTTCATCACCCTCGACGGCAACATCACCGACGGGCTCTCCGACACGACCGACAACGGCCTCGGCGCGGTGCAGGCCGCGTGGCTCGAGGAGCAGCTCGCCGACAACCCGCGCACGTGGACCGTCGTCACGATCCACCAGCCGATGTTCTCGGCGGCGAAGCTGCGCGACAACCTGGCCCAGCGCTCCGCGTTCATGCCACTGTTCGAGGAGTACGGCGTCGACCTGGTGCTGCAGGGTCACGACCACGCGTACGCGCGTGGGCACCTCGCGGAGAACGATGTCGCCGGAGGCTACGCCGGTCCGACCTACGTCGTCGCGAACGCGGGCGACAAGTACTACGACCTCGATCCTGCGAATCGCAACAACTGGACGATCAACGACGCGGTGCGCGACATGGCGGCCGACAAGATCTCGACCTACCAGTCCGTGCGCGTCGAGCGTGACCGCCTGGTCTACACGTCCCACGTCGGCAAGGTCGGCGATCCGGGAGCGGGGACGGGCCCGTCCCCGCTCGGCCTCGCTCCGGGCGACGTCCTGGACACCGTCACGGTCACGAAGGACGACGACGGCGAGCCGCTCGTTCGGCAGTGACGCACGTCACGGTTGCCAACGGATGAAACGAACCCGTACTCTTCCGATGGAACGAAACAGTTTCGTACCATCGAAAGACCGAGGACGTGCACGTGGCACCCGACGACTCCCTTCCCACCCGGCCACGGGTCACGGGCGACCGTGAGCTCGAGATCTTCGACGCCACGATCGACGTGCTCGCCGAGGTCGGGTACGACCGTCTGACGATGGACGCCGTGGCCCAGGCCGCCAAGGCGTCCAAGGCCACGCTCTACCGACTCTGGTCGAGCAAGGCGACCCTCGTCCTCGAGGCGCTGCTGGCCCTCAAGGATCCCCCGGCCGCCGAGCTCGACACCGGCTCGCTTCGGGGCGACCTGATCGCGATGCACTGCGGTCACCACCGCCTGACGGACCCCCGCCTGAGGGCCGTCTTCAGCAGCATCATCACGGCGCTCGGGCACGACGAGGAGTTCGCGGCGGGATTCCGCGAACGTTTCATCGGTCCGAAGATCGCCCGCTCGCGGGAGATCTACCGGCGCGCCGCCGAACGTGGCGAGCTCCGAGACGGGGTCGACGTCGATCTCGTCGCCCCGGCGCTCGCCGGCATCATCATGCACCGCGAGTTCCTGCTCGGGCTTCCCCCGGACGTCGAGGCCATCACGGCCGTCGTCGACCAGATCATCCTCCCCGCCGCCCTGCGGCCCTCACTCCTCCAGGAGAACGCATGACCACGTCCACCCCCGCGAGCGAGACGGGCTCTCCCGAGCCGGCCACCGCGACGCACAAGAACCTCGGCATCGCCCTGGTCGTGATCTGCCTGGCGCAGCTCATGGTCGTGCTCGACGCCACGATCGCCAACATCGCCCTGCCGTACATCGGCAGCGACCTGAGCATCGACCAGAACAACCTGCAGTGGGTCGTGACCGGCTACGCGCTGGCGTTCGGCGGACTGCTCCTGCTCGGCGGCCGCCTCGGTGACCAGTTCGGCCGTCGCCGCGTCTTCATGATCGGACTGATCGTGTTCATCGTCGCCTCGGCGATCGGTGGTCTCGCGCAGAACGAGGCGATGCTGCTGTCGTCGCGGGCCCTGCAGGGTCTGGGTGCGGCCCTGGCCTCCCCCGCGGCCCTCGCGCTGATCACGACGACCTTCCCGGCCGGCCCGCAGCGCAACCGCGCGTTCTCGATCTTCGCGGCGCTCGCCGGCATCGGGGCCGCCTTCGGCCTGGTGCTCGGCGGCTGGCTCACCGGCATCGAGAGCGACACGATCCAGGGCTGGCGCCTGACGTTCCTGATCAACGTGCCGATCGGCCTGGCCGCGGTGCTCCTCGCGCCTCGCTACCTCGACGAGAGCAAGCCGCGTCGCGTCGCGCTCGACGTCCCCGGTGCCATCATCGGCACGCTCGGCATCGTCTCCCTCGTGTACGGCTTCTCCCGTGCCGGCGAGGAGGCCCACGGCTGGGGCGACCCCTACACGCTGCTCGCCCTCATCGGCGGTGCGGCTCTGCTCGTGGCCTTCGTGCTCGTCGAGCGCTCCGTCCGCAACCCGCTGATGCCGCTGAGCCTGTTCGCCGACCGCGCCCGCTCGATCGCTTTCGTGACGATGTTCATCACCCCGGCCGCGATGTTCGCGATGTTCTTCTTCATGTCGCTGGTCCTGCAGAACGTGTCGGGCTGGTCGCCCCTGCACACGGGCCTGGCGTTCCTGCCGTTCACGGTCGGCATGATCGGTGGCGCCACCCTGGCGTCGAACCTCGTCGCGCGCCTCGACCCCCGCTACCTCGTCGGTGTGGGCACGCTGATCTCGGCCTTCTCGCTGCTGATGTTCTCGCGCATCGCGGTCGACGACAGCCCCGCGAACATCGTCAACGTCGCGACAGGCAACGCCGACTTCGCGAGCGACATCAACTTCTGGGTCACGATCGCGCCGTTCATCGTCACGATGGCGTTCGGCATGGGTCTGAACTTCGTCACGATGACGCTCGTCGCGGTGCACGGCATCCCGGCCGAGGACTCGGGCATCGGCTCGGGTGTGCTCAACACGATGCAGCAGGTCGGCGGCGCCGTCGGCCTGGCCGCCCTCTCGACCGCGGCAGTGCACTTCACGCGCGACAAGGCCGAGAGCATCGGGACCGCCCTGCAGTCGATGGGCGGCACACCGCCCTCGGAGTCGGCGCAGAAGGCGATCAACGAGGTCGTGGGTCAGGCGGCCTTCACCGAGGGTGCGTCACAGGCCTTCCTGATCGGTGCGTACATGATCTTCGCCGCGTCGGCGCTGGTCTGGGTGTTCATGAACACCAAGCACACCGATCTCCACGCCGACGAGCTCGAGGGCGTCGCGATCCACTGAGCCCGCACGACCCGAAGCCCTCCCCCTGGCCCCGCGCCGGCGGGAGGGCTTCGGTGCAGATCCAGTCAGGGCAGGATGGAGACATGAGCACTCAGGTGAGCGCCCTCGACGTGATCGACTGGGCCGCGATCAAGCCGTTCTGGGTCGAGGCCTTCGGCGCCGACGACGACGAGAGCCCGCCCGGCCCGGGTCGCCACGTGTGGCGTGTCGACTCCGGTGACGAGGTCGTCGCGCTCGGCGTCGACCGCGAGTTCGAGACCTGGCTCGGTGAGCACCGGGTGCCGACCGCGGGGATCGCCGGCATCACGGTGCCCGCCGAGCACCGCGGCGGCGGGTACCTGCGTCCCCTCTTCGAGACCCTCCTCGGAGCCTCCCGGGAACGCGGTGCTCTGCTCAGCGGCCTCTACCCGACCTCCACCGGCATCTACCGCAGCCTCGGGTACGCACCCGTGGCCCACCTCGACGACGTCGCGGTGCCGACCCATCTGCTCGAGGTGCGTGGTGACGCGGCGCCCGTGCGCCGCGCGAGCCCGGAGGACCTGCCGGAGATCGCCGCGGCCTACACCGCCTGGGCCCGGCAGCACCGCGGTCCGCTCACGCGTGACGGAGTCTCCTTCCCCGATCCGGCGAAGGCGTTCACCGACGACACCACCGGGGTCACGCTCGCGGAGTCGAGCCCCGGTCAGGTCACCGGGTACGCCGCGTGGGACCGCGGCAAGGGCTACGGCGCCGACGCCGTGCTGACGGTGCGCGAGCTCGTGGCCCTCGACCGGCCCAGCCTCGTCGGGTTGCTCCGCGCGCTCGGCTCGTTCGCCTCGGTCACGCCGACGACCGTGATCCGCACCAGCACCCCCGATGACTGGACGGGGCTGCTGCGCTCGGACGACTCCCGCGTGCAGTCACGGAGCACCTACATGGTCAAGGTGCTGGACGTCGCGGCGCTCACGGCCCTGTCACCGGCGCCCGGGCTCGCCGCCGAGCTGCCGTTCACGTGGCAGGGCCAGGGATACGTGGCATCGGTGGCCGACGGACAGGTCGACGTCTCCGAGACCACCTCGACGACGACGTCTCGCGAGCTCGACGACACCGCGATCGTGCAGAACCTGTTCAGCGCGAGCGACTCCCGGACCCTCCGGCGCCTCGGCCATCTGACGGGGAGCGACACCGACGACGCGGCCTGGGACGCCCTCACAGCCGGGCCACGGCCGGCGATCGCCAACTACTACTGAGGCACCAAGTACCGCCCCGCCCCTTGAGGTGCGACGAGGAACGAGGAGCCTCGAAAGGGGTACATCAGCCCACGTCGTGACCGAGGTTTCGAGGCTCGTCGCTGGCGCTCCTCGCACCTCAACCACCGGAATGGGGCTACTGGAAGTCGCGGCTCCTGTGGCGGGCGGACAGCGGGCCCGCACCGGCCTTCGCGGCCGCGGGGTAGCGGGTCTCGATGCGGTCGACGACCTCGGCGACGAGATTGACGACCCGGTCGTCGGTGACCTCGACCCGGCCGCGGATGACGACTCCGGCGGCCGACCGGAAGATCCGCTTGTGGCGTTCCCAGACCGAGCCGAACACCACGACGTTGAGCATGCCCGTCTCGTCCTCGAGGTTGAGGAACGTGACCCCACCCGCCGTGCCGGGGCGCTGGCGGTGGGTCACCAGACCGGCGACCCAGATCCGGCGGCCGGACTCGACACGCCCCTCGGCCTCGGCCGTGCCCTCCTCCTCGACGCCCTCGGGGCGGGCCGCCAACACCTCGCCGACCGAGCGCACACCCTCGGCGGCCAACAGCTCGCGCAGGTGCTCCATCGGATGACGGTCGGGAGTGATGCGCGTGGCCCACTGGTCGGCGAGGGTCTCCTCGACCGCCGAGAGGTCGGGCAGCGTGGGCGGCGGCGACCACGCACCGGTGCCCGGCAGCATGTCGGGCGCATCGGTGAACCCGGCGTTCCACAGCGCCTGGCGCCGACTCAGGCCGAAGCCGTCGAACGCCCCGGCCGTGGCCAGCGCCTCCATCTGTGCCGACGACAGACCCGTGCGCCGGGCGACGTCGGCCATGTCGGCGAAGGGGCGCTCCGACCGTGCGGCGACGATGCGGTGGGCCACCTCGAGGCCGATGCCCCGCACGCTGTCGAGCCCGAGCCGCACCGCGAAGTGACCGTCGCGACGGTGCACCGGCGTCGGGTCGGGACCGTGCGGGTCGAAGGGCCCCGGCGTCGGCTGCTCCCGCTCGGCGCACTGGGCGAGCCCCGTGACCCCCGTGACGCCCTCGATCAACGGCTCCAGGTCGGCCTGCGCCGCCGACCGGGCGATGTCGGGCCGCAACGTCTCGACCCCGTGCCGCCGCGCGTCGCCCACGAGGGAGGTCGGCGAGTAGAAGCCCATGGGCTGGTTGCGGAGCAGTGCCGCGAGGAATGCCGCCGGGTGGTGCAGCTTGAGCCAGCTGCTGGCGTACACGAGCAGGGCGAAGCTCAGCGCGTGGCTCTCGGCGAAGCCGAAGTCGGCGAACGACTTGATCATGACGTAGATCGCCTCGGCCTCCTCGCCCACGAGGCCCTTCTCGGCCATGCCCTCGAAGAGCCGCGCCTGGAGCGACTCGATGCGCTCGATGCCACGCTTGGATCCCATGGCCCGACGCAGGAGGTCGGCCTCGTCGCCCGTGCAGTCGCCGAGCACCATGGCCATCTGCATGAGCTGCTCCTGGAACAGCGGCACCCCCAGCGTGCGCTGCAGCACGGGCTCGACGGCCGGATGCGGGTACGTGACGGTCTCGTGTCCCGTGGCCCGGCGGATGTACGGGTGGACGGCGCCACCCTGGATGGGGCCGGGGCGGATCAGCGCGATCTCGATCGCGAGGTCGTAGTAGCGGCGGGGGCGCAGGCGCGGCAGCGTGCCGATCTGAGCCCGGCTCTCGACCTGGAACACCCCGACGCTGTCGGCCCGGCAGAGCATGTCGTACACCCCGGCCTCGTCCTTGGGGATCGTGTCGAGGCCCCACGACTCGCCCAGGTGCCGTTCGATCAGCCGGAAGCAGTGGTCGAGGGCGCCGAGCATGCCGAGACCCAGCAGGTCGAACTTGACCAGCCCCATCCACTCGCAGGCGTCCTTGTCCCACTGCAGTACGGTGCGGTCGGCCATGCGGGCCCGCTCGATGGGGCACACCTCGCCGATGGGCCGCTCGGTCAGGATCATGCCGCCGGAGTGGATGCCGAGATGGCGCGGACGCCCGAGCAGCTGCTGGGCGAGATCACGCACCGGACCGGGCAGGCCGGCGTCGGCGTCGATCTCGCGCCACCGCTCGACCTGCGCCGAGAAGGCGTCCTGCTGCCCGGCGGAGTAGCCGAGCGCCTTCGCGGCGTCGCGCACCGCTGAGCGCGGCCGGTAGGTGATGACGTTGGCGACCTGGGCGGCATTGCGCCGACCGTAGGTGTCGTAGACCCACTGGATGATCTCCTCGCGCCGGTCGGAGTCGAAGTCGACGTCGATGTCGGGCTCCTCCTCCCGGGTGGCCGCGAGGAACCGCTCGAAGGGCAGGTCGTGGAAGATCGAGTCGACCGCCGTGATGCCGAGCGCGTAGCAGAGCGCGGAGTTCGCCGACGACCCCCGCCCCTGGCACAGGATGCCGCGGTCCTTCGCCTCGGCGACGATGCCGTGGACGATCAGGAAGTAGCCCTCGAAGCCCTTGTCGGCGATGACCGCGAGCTCGCGATCGATGCGGGCCTGCGCGATCTCGGGGATGTGGGCGTACCGGGTGCGGATGCCTTCTTGGGCCAGGTTGCGCAGGTGCTGGCGGTCGGTCAGGCCCTCGGGGGTGATGACGGGCAGCCGCGGCGTGACGGCCCGCAGGTCGAACGCGAGCTCGGTGGCCAGGCGCACCGACGTGGCGACCGCACCGGGGTACCGCGCGAATCGTTCGGCCATCTCCTCGCCCGAGCGCAGGTACGCCGTGCCCGACGGCGGCAGCCAGCCGTCGATCTCGGCCAGGCTGCGCCGTGCCCGCACCGCGGCCATCGCCGCAGCGAGCCGGCTGCCCTCAGGCCTAGCGTGGTGCACGGCCTGCGTGGCCACGACCGCCAGGCCGTGACGCTCGGCGAGCGCGGCCAGGACGTCGTTGCGGGCCGAGTCGTCGGGCAGCCCGTGGTCGGTGAGCTCGACCACGACGCTCTCACGTCCGAAGCGGTCGACGAGCTCCAGGAGGGCACGTTCGGCGGCGGCGGGGCCTCCGGCGGCGAGCTCGGTCCGCACCGCGCCCTTGCGGCACCCCGTCAGGACGACCCAGTGGTCGCGACCGCGTTCGGTGAGGTCGTCGAGGTCGTACGTCGGGCGGCCCTTGTCGTCACCGCCCAGGTGCGCCTCGGTCATGGCCCCCGCGAGCCGGTGGTACCCCTCGGCGCCACGCGCCAGCACCAGCAGATGAGTGCCCTCAGGATCGGCGACCCCGTTCTGCGGACGCTGCAGGTCGAGCGAGAGCTCGGCGCCGTAGACCGTGCGGAGCCCGTGCAGCTGGGCCGCCTCGGCGAACGCCGGTGCCCCCGCGAAGCCGTCGTGGTCGGTCAGGGCCAGCGCCTCGAGGCCGAGCCGCACGGCCTCCTCGACCAGGGCGTCGGGGTCGCTGGCGCCGTCGAGGAAGCTGAAGCTGCTGTGCACGTGCAGCTCGGCGTACGGCACCGCGGCGGCCGGGCGCTCGATCGTGCGCTCCGGCGGACGGCGGCGGGGCCGCGACATCGGGGCGTCGCGAATGACGTCGTCGATGTCGATCTGCCGCCCGGGGCCCGGCGCCCCCGCCCGGCTGATGGGCCCGCCCGACGCCGTGCGCCCGCTGAGCCGTCGCTCGAGCTCTCCCCACGGCAGGTCGGGGTTGTTCCACCCCATGTCAGCACTCAGTCATAGCGGGCCTCGGTGAACCAGGTGTCGCCGTCGAGGACCAGCAGCCAGGCCCGGCCGTCGACACCGACGACCTGGAACCGGGCGACGCGACGGGCGCTCGCCTCGTCCCACCACCGCTCGTCGACGGGCCATGGACCGGCCCAGGCCGCGACCTGCTGCCACGGCTCGGCCGCCGAGACCCGGAACCGCGACGGGACGGCCGAGACCGCACCCCGAGCGGTGACCAGGACCCGCTGGCCCTCCTCCCCCGCGACGGCCGCCTGGCTCGGGGAGGCGAAGACGGTGGCCGGGGCGGGTGCCGGGATCTGACCGGGCCAGGGTCGCTCGGCCGGGCGTGCGACCGGGACGCGTTCACCCCAGGGCGCCGCGTGCACCTGGTCGCGGGGCGCCCGCCCGCCTTGCGGACGCAGCACCTGCACCGCCTCGGGACCCGCCAGCGCCTGGACCCGGGCGGCCCCGGCCTCGACCTTGGCGTCGGGCCCCGAGCCGAACAGGGTGTCGGCGTGCTCGCCGACGCTCGAGGTCTCCTCGGGGACGAAGCGCACCGCACCGATGCCCTCGCGGTACGCGGTGTCGTCTCCCCGCCCAGGGCCCGGAACCCCTGCCGGTCC
>JAHEXN010000242.1 GCA_023252095.1 Actinomycetes bacterium
CCAGCAGCTCGGCGTACCCGCGGATCGCGCCCAACGGGCTGCGGAGGTCGTGGACGAGCGTGTGGATCGCCGACTCGAGCTCGTCCCGCTCGCTCTCGCGCCGGCCGACCGCCCCGCGCAGCTCGAGGTTCTCGAGCGCCACGGAGGCGCTGCCGGCGAGGACCTCGAGCAGACGGACCTCCTGCGCCGATGGCACGTACTGGGTCGACCAGTAGACGCCGATGGCCCCGATGGGCCTGGTGTGGCGCACGGGCGTCATCGCGAGGCTACGGACGAAGGTGGGTCGGTACGCGTCGATCGGGATGCGGTCGTCGACGTAGATGTCGGGGATCGTGACGCTCTCGCGGTGCTGCATCGCCCATCCGCTGATGCACGCCGACATGGGGAATCGGCTGCCCTTCCAGAGCGGCCCGATCGCGTCCTCGTCGGCGTAGAAGCACTGGTCGTCCTCCCGGAGGACGAACGTCGCCCCGTCGGCACCCATCAGGGAGCGAGCCGCCGCCGCCACGACCTCGGTCACCCGCTCGAGCGTCGTGGCGCCCGAGAGCTGCTCGACGGTGTCGATCAGGGCGAACGCGGGATGCTCCACGTCGCGAGAGTACTCGCCTGGGAGCCACCGGTCGCGTGCCGAGCGCGCGGTCGGCGCTGGGGCGGAGGGCGCGGCTCACTAGGATGGTGCGGTACTGATCCCTCGACCCAGGAGACGCATGTCGTCGCCCCTCTCGCGTGAGGACGTCGCCCACCTGGCGAGCCTCGCCCGCATCAGCCTCAGTGACGCCGAGCTCGACCGCCTCGGCGCCGAGCTTCCCGCGATCCTCGACCACGTTGCCGCGGTGCAGGGCGTCGTCGAGTCCGCTAGCGCCGACGTCGCGCCCATGAGCCACCCGGTGCCGATCACGAACGTGTTCCGCGCTGACGAGCCGAGCCCGGGCCTGTCGCGTGACGAGGCGCTCGCGGGCGCCCCCGCGTCCGAGGAGGACCGCTTCCTGGTCCCGAAGATCCTGGGGGAGGAGGCATGAGTGATCTGACGCGGATCAACGCCTCCGACCTGGCGGCACAGCTCGCCGACGGCTCCGTCACCTCGGTCGAGGCGACGCAGGCCCAGCTCGATCGCATCGCCGCGGTCGACGGTGACCTGAACGCCTTCCTGCACGTCGATGCCGCGGGCGCTCTGAAGACTGCGGCCGACGTCGACGCGCGCCGCGCCGCGGGGGAGACCCTGCCGACGCTCGCCGGCGTGCCGATCGCGGTCAAGGACCTGATCAACACGACGGGCCAGCCCACGACTGCGGGCTCGAAGATCCTCGAGGGCTGGGTCCCGCCGTACGACGCCACGGTCGTCGCACGACTGCGCGCTGCGGGTCTGCCGATCCTTGGCAAGACCAACCTCGACGAGTTCGCGATGGGCTCGTCCAACGAGCACTCGGCCTACGGCCCTGCCCGTAACCCGTGGGACACCGGCCGCATCCCGGGCGGCTCCAGCGGCGGCTCGGCCGCGGCCGTGGCCTCGTTCGAGGCGTCGCTGGCCCTCGGCACCGACACGGGCGGCTCGATCCGCCAGCCCGGTGCGATGACCGGCATCGTCGGCGTCAAGCCCACGTACGGTGGTGTCTCCCGCTACGGCGTCATCGCGATGGCGAGCAGTCTCGACCAGGTCGGTCCGATGGCCCGCTCGGTGCTCGATGCGGCCCTGCTGCACGAGGTCATCGCCGGCCACGATCCGCGCGACTCCACGAGCATCGATGCGCCCGTGCCGTCGGTCGTCGAGGCCGCCCGCCGCGGAGACGTCGCGGGCCTGCGCATCGGCATCGTCCGCGAGTTCGGCGGGGAGGGCTTCCAGCCCGGTGTGCAGCGACGCTTCGACGAGGCCGTCGCGAAGCTCGCCGGGGCCGGCGCCGAGATCGTCGACGTCTCCTGCCCGAGCTTCGAGCACGGCATCGCCGCCTACTACCTCGTCATGCCGAGCGAGGTCTCCAGCAACCTGGCCCGCTTCGACGCGATGCGCTACGGCCTGCGCGTCTCGCCCGACGGCAACCCCTCGCCCTCGGCCGAGCAGGTCATGGCGGCCACCCGCGATGCGGGCTTCGGCGACGAGGTCAAGCGCCGCATCATCCTGGGCACCTACGCGCTCTCGAGCGGCTACTACGACGCCTACTACGGCTCGGCCCAGAAGGTCCGCACCCTGATCGCGCAGGACTTCAGCGCCGCATTCGGTCAGGTCGACGTCCTCTTCTCGCCCACCGCGCCCACGACGGCGTGGCGTCTGGGCGAGAAGTCCGACGACCCGCTCGCGATGTACCTCGAGGACGTCTGCACGATCCCGGCCAACCTGGCCGGCGTGCCTGGCATCAGCGTGCCGATCGGTCTGGCCGACGACTCGGGCCTGCCGGTCGGCGGCCAGTTCCTCGCGCCGGCCCAGGCAGACGACCGTCTGTACAACGCAGGAGCCGCGCTGGAGCGCCTCGTGCCCGCCCCCGTCCTCGAGGAGGTCGTGCGATGACCACGGCTGCCAAGACCCCGCTGGTGCCGTTCGACGAGGCGCTCACGCGCTACGAGCCGGTCATGGGCCTGGAGGTCCACGTCGAGCTCGGCACGAACACCAAGATGTTCTGCGGCTGTGCCACGGAGTTCGGTGCGGAGCCGAACACGCAGGTCTGCCCGGTGTGTCTCGGCCTGCCCGGCGCGCTGCCGGTCGTCAACGCCAAGGCCGTCGAGTCGGCCATCCGCATCGGCCTCGCCCTGAACTGTGAGATCGCCGAGTGGTGCCGGTTCGCGCGCAAGAACTACTTCTACCCGGACCAGCCGAAGAACTTCCAGACCTCGCAGTACGACGAGCCGATCGCGTTCGACGGCTACACCGACGTCGAGGTTGACGGTGAGGTCTACCGCATCGAGATCGAGCGCGCGCACATGGAGGAGGACACCGGCAAGAGCCTTCACGTGGGCGGAGCCACGGGTCGCATCCACGGCGCCGACCACTCGCTGCTCGACTACAACCGCGCCGGCATCCCGCTGATCGAGATCGTCACGCGCACGATCGAGGTCCCCGGCGGCAAGGCGCCGCTGGTCGCCCGCGCGTACGTCAACCAGCTGCGTGACCTCATGGTCGCCCTCGGTGTCTCGGACGCGCGGATGGACCAGGGGTCGCTCCGTGCCGACGTCAACCTGTCACTGAAGCCGGTCGGCTCCAGCACCCTCGGCACCCGCAGCGAGACCAAGAACGTCAACTCGTTCCGCTCGGTCGAGCGCGCGGTCCGCTACGAGGTCGGTCGGCACGCCGGCATCCTCGACGCGGGTCAGAATGTCGTGCAGG
Organism: Actinomycetes bacterium; assembly: GCA_023252095.1. GTDB lineage: Bacteria > Actinomycetota > Actinomycetes > Propionibacteriales > Nocardioidaceae > Aeromicrobium. The sequence continues at coordinate 3,314 of JAHEXN010000242.1, forward strand.
AGACGCGTCACTTCCACGAGTCCGACGGCACGACGTCGCCCGGCCGAGAGAAGTCCGACGCCGAGGACTACCGCTACTTCCCGGAGCCGGACCTCGCCCCGGTAGCCCCGTCACGGGCGTGGGTCGACGAGCTGCGCGGCACGTTGCCCGAGCCGCCGTCCGAGCGTCGCAAGCGCCTCCAGGCCGAGTGGGACTTCTCCGACCTCGACATGCGCGACACGATCGGTGCGGGGGCCCTGGAGCTCGTCGCCACGACGGTCGCCGCGGGCGCCGCACCGCAAGCCGCCCGCAAGTGGTGGCTCGGTGAGCTCGCCCGGCGCTCCAACGACACCGGGGTCGACCTGGCGGACCTGCCGATCACCCCGGAGCAGGTCGCCGGCATCCAGGCGCTGATCGACGCCGGCCGCATCAACGACAAGCTCGCGCGCGACGTGTTCGACGGTGTGCTCGCCGGCGAGGGCTCGCCCGAGGAGGTCGTGGCCGTTCGGGGGCTCGAGGTCGTCTCCGACGACGGTGCCCTCGGCGACGCGGTCGACCGCGCGATCGAGGCCAACCCCGACGTGGCCGACAAGATCCGCGACGGCAAGCTGCAGGCCGCCGGCGCCCTGATCGGCGCGGTCATGAAGGAGATGCGCGGTCAGGCCGACGCCGGCCGGGTCCGCGAGCTGATTCTCGAGAAGCTCAGCTGACGCGCTCGAGGAGCCACTCGAGCTCCTCGAGCACGACATCTGGCCGTTCGATCGGCAGGAAGTGGGTGCCCTCGACCACGCGGTAGCGCGCGCGGGGGATCCGTTCCGCCGCCGAGCGCATCGCCCCGGCCCCCGCCAGGAGGTCCTTCGTGCCGGCCACGAGCGTGGTCGGCACGGAGATCTGCGACAGCGACACCCGGTCGTGTCGCGCGGCCTCGAGCGCGAGCTGGGCGTACCAGGCCGGGTGGGACGTGAAGAACTCCTGCACGACGGCCTGGAGCACCGTGTCGTCGGCACTCGGGGCGAACACCCGGGCCATCTTGAGCAGGTTGACCGAGAACCGCGTCCAGGGGATACGACTCGTGACGGGGGCGAGGCCGTGTCCGGTCACGGTGGAGAGGCGCGCCAGGCTGATCATCAGCGTCTGGGCCACGAGGGGTGGGACCTTCCACGGCTCGAGCATCGTCGAGAAGGTGGCGCCGGGGACCCCGCAGACGGCCAGGATTCCGCTGACCCGCTCGGGGTACCGGACGGCGAACTCGAAGGCGACGTTCACGCCGATCGACCACCCGACCACGACGGCGGAGTCCACGCCGGCGTCGCGCATGACCGCTTCCATGTCCTCCAGGTGCGCGGTCATGTCGATCTGGCCGGAGGCCGGACGCTCGGACCCGCCGGTGCCGCGGTGGTTCCACCCGATCACGTTCAGGCCGTTGTCGGGACGCAGCAGGGCGGGCCAGGCGTAGGGATTGGTGCCCAGCCCGTTCGAGATCAGCACCGCCGGGCCGGTTCCACCGTTCCCCCAGGCCCGGAGCAGCGTGCCGTCGACGCTGCGGACGTCGTGGAAGCGGACGAGGGCGGGCTGGATCACGCGAGCATCCTGTCACGCGGCCGGACGCGTGGCACGGCCCTAGAGTCGGAGCATGACCGTGGGACGACGATCGGCCGATCTCGTGCTGGAGGGCGGCGGGGTCAAGGGCATCGCCCTCGTGGGCTCTGCCGTCGCGCTCGACGAGGTGGGGTGGCGGTTCGAGCGTGTCGCGGGGTCCTCGGCCGGAGCGGTCGTGGGATCGGTCATCGCCGCGATGCAGCACGCGGGGGAGCCCTTGGCGCGGGCCGAC
>JAHEXN010000243.1:0-3424 GCA_023252095.1 Actinomycetes bacterium
ATGCCGGAGACGCAGTTCTCGGCGTGCTGAGCCAACTCCAAAGCGCGCCCGGGTGGGGCGGCATGCACTGCTCCGGCGTGGACTGCGTCGGCGTAGCGGATGACCGCGGTGTGCAGCTGGGTCTCGTCGCTGGCCGCGAGTCTCGCGGCCTCCCTCGCGGTGAGGACTGAGTGGTCGCGGCGGATCATGGCCTCGAGGACTTCGGTCACTGTGGTCGTGTCGAGGGTGTCGGCACGCATCACCTGGTGCGGGTCGCCGTCGGGGGCGATGGCCAGGTGAAGGTGGTTGGCGTGCCGCCCTCGACTCAGCATCGTGTAGAGGAGCTGACGCGATTCATCGCCGGTCGCGATGCCGTGCATGGTGTCGGCCGTGACTCCCTGGGCGGTGTGGACGGTGGTCGCGTATCCGAGGTCGACATGCTCGGCGACGTACGACTTCGGTAGGTCGACGTGCAGTCCGGTGTCGGTGTGGCGCGCTCGGATGCCGGCATCGCTGATGCCGGTGATGGTCCAGCGGTCGCCGTTCTTGACCCAGTCCGACTCGCTCGTCGCGAGCCGTCGGTCGTTGCGGCGGGTCAGGATCGTGTCGCCTAGCGAGGCAGATGTCCCGTCCGCCAGCGCGACTTCGACAGGGGGCTGGTGGTCGCCGAGTCGAGCGGATCGCGCGCGTTCGTTGAGGGTGGTGACGAGGTCGCGGGTGGGGGCGATCATGATCGAATCCAGGCCCGCGGCCCGGTCTGTCGACCATGCGTGGAGTGCGTCGTCGGCGCAGGTCGTGGCGTCGCCGAGGTGGATGCGGTTGGTGTCGAGGTAGAACCCGAGCGCGGCGGTATTGCCTTCGCGGAGCTGGAGGGTGGCGGCTGCTTCGGCGGGGTCGGAGAACCGCATCACCTCGTCCAGGCGCACGGCCCCGTGGGTGGCGGCGATGTCGCGCAGGACTCCGCCAGCGCCGACGGCGGAGAGTTGTCGGTCGTCGCCGATCAGCCGGACCGATGCACCGCGTTGGAGGGCGTGGGTGATCGCGGCATCGAGACTCAGAGTGTCGGCCATGCCGGCTTCGTCGATCACCACCAACGTCCGGGGTCCGATCGAAGCCCTGAGTTCCTCGCCGGATGCATGGGTGAGCTTGGCGAGGGTGTCGGACCGAATGCCGGTCTCGGCCTGCAGGTTCGCGGCCGCCGATGCCGACGGGGCGAACCCGATGACGTCACCACCATCGGCAGCCCAGGTGTGTGCGAGGACGCGCATGGCGGTCGTCTTGCCGGTGCCGGCGGCGGCGATCCCGACCTGGAGGCGGGCGCCGCTGGTGGCCATCTGCGAGACCAGCTCGACCTGGCCGGGGTTGAGTGTGGTGCCGTTCGCGGCCGCCTCGACCACCGCCATCCGCACCGTCTCGGGTGACACTGTGCGGCCGCCGCTCATGGCGGCCGCGTCGCCGATGCGGGCTTCGGCGGCCAGGATCCCCGGGCTGGTGTAGAGGTCGTGCCCCGTGTGCCGGTAGACGCGAGTGTTGTCCGAACGTCGCAGGATGTCTGGGTCGTCGATCGGGTCAAGGTCGGGCGTAAGCGCGATTGAGAGGTGGACGACCACGGCGTTGACGAGGTCGTCGACGACGCGCTCGATGTGTGGGACCGGGCAGTCCGCGGCCCGAACCTGCCGCTGGGCTTCGGCCCTGACGTGGGTCGGTTTCCACGTCGCGCGACGCGATTCGAGCTCGGTGATGACGCGGCGGGTGACTTCGGTGAACCAGGCCTGCGTGACCCGCTCGCCGGGTGAGACCGGCGACGTCAACGCCGCGTCGACCATGGTGTCGATGGCGAGTTCGGATCCCAGAACCGTGATCGCGTCGCCTCTCCAGGTGGCTCGCTGCTCGGCGAACGAGCGAGGTTCGTGCTTGGCGGTGCGGGTCTCGAGGTTCGCCTGCTGCGCCAGCGCGATCGCCTCAGTCTGCGTCGGCGGTCGACCGTGGTCGCGCTGGAAGGTCGCCGACAACTCGCCCTGGCGCGACACGATGTCGCGTCTGCGCTTCGACCATGCCGCGTTCAACGTCGGATCAACGCCCGCGACCTCACGAATCGGACGACCACGGCTGGTGTCGGGACGCTCTTCGAACCGCAGTCCGAGGTCTGCGACCAAATGGCGTTCGAGCGCGGTGTTGTAGGTCTCCGAGACCGCGACGACCGACTCGTAGAGCACCCGACCGTAGATCGACAACCACTTGCCGTCCTTGGTCTGGACCTTGTTCGCGACCGCCACGTGCGTGTGCAGATCAGGATCGCCAGCGCGCGAATCACGGTGGGTGAATGCCGTCGCGATGAGCCCGCGCGTCTCGACCTGGCGGGCACCTTGCTTGCCCTCGCGAGTGAACAACGCCTCCCGCTCCAACAACCTGAGCGCATCGGCGACAGCCTTGTCGTGGGCCTGCTCGATCACCTCAGCTATCTCGCGAGGCGCGATCGCCCACAAGGTCGAGACCGACTTCACCGGCGAGAACGTCAGATCGAACCCCGACACTGCCGCCCGTGACGGACGACTGAACCGCTTCAGCGCAGCATCGAGCTCGCGCTGATTCGCCGGCTTCCGACCGTGCTGCGCGACGAACAAGTCCCGCGCGACATCGGTCATCGCCCGCGACCGAAGCGCCCTCCGATCGGCACCGTCGAGCCTCGGATCAGCGCGTAGGTGCTGCAGCTTCTCCTTGACCCGGCGGTCGAACTCGGCCCCGGTCTCGTCTGTCAGGACGGCGAAGCGACGGCCCAATGGCGCCTCGGTGATCGGGTCGCAACCGTGCCCGAAAAGCCCCAGCATCTGCTCGGAGGTGACGACGTCCCCCGCCTCGATCCCGTCGATCCCGACCATCCCCGAGCCGATCCATCGACCGGGCGCTTCGCCCTTTGCCGTGTAGTAGTCCGCGAGCTGCGAGCGCCCCAGCTCGGTCGAGTCCTGCGCAGCAACCTGCCGGGTCAGGTAGTCGTACCCCGACCCGGCCGAGAGCTTGTGCAGAGAAACCGTCACACCCCCCAAGGCCCGAAAGTGGGTCTCGGTGATCACCCGAACGCTGAGTGAAAGAGGTGTGTGGATGTCTATGGCGGTCGGTGACGGTGGGGAGGGAGACTGCGAAACAATGGCACGGGCTGAGGAGTTCTCGACTACTTCGCGTTCCTGGATGCAGCCTTCGCGTCGCGTCGTGCCTGTGCAGCGACTCCGTCGAGGTCTAGTTCTATCCAGTCCTGAAGTCCTCGGAGAATCGATGCCGCATACATCAGGGCGATGATCGGCTCTTCGGGCCGTTCATCGAGGCCAGTCAGGCCGTGGGCAACCACATGGCGCGACAGGTTCTGCGGCCTCGTTCCGAATCCGGGTTTCCAGCTCTCGTAGAGCGTCGTCATCGGCAGCAGAGCGACGAATCCCCGCAGGTACAGAAA
>JAHEXN010000243.1:3494-5121 GCA_023252095.1 Actinomycetes bacterium
GGGAAGTCGACGAGTTTCCAGGCGTCGTGGGATCTGGACGGCATGACTTGGTTGATCGCCGACTCGACCACGTTGACCGCTAGAGCCATTGCGGCCGTGTCGAAGCCGCCGCGATGGGCCTCGACGGCACTGAGGGCTAGATGTGATGTCCAGGGACGTTGTTGCCGGTTGAGGTGACGGTGAAGGCCTCCTGTGGTGAGAGTGGAGCTGTCTAGGAACCGCTCACACCTGCAGGAGGCCTTCATGTCCCACGCTAACGCTGCTCTGACCCCACGCGCCCGGTTGAGGCTCGCCAAGCTCATCGTCGAAGACCAGTGGTCGCCGACTGTGGCGGCGAAGATGTTCATGGTCTCGGTCCCGACGGCCCGCAAATGGGCCGGCAGGTTCCGAGCCGAAGGGAATGCGGGGATGGTCGATCGTTCGAGTCGGCCGAAGACCTGCCCCCACCGCACGCCCGAGCAGGTCAAGCGGCAGATCGTGCGGCTGCGCTGGCGCCGGCGCATCGGTCCGGTCCAGATCGGAGGCGAGCTCGCGGGCGCGGTCGGCGAGGTTGGTGCGGGTGACCTGGCGGCCGACGAGCAGGTCGTCGGCGAGGTCGCCGACCGCCCGGTCGCGGTCGACGATGACGCGGTCCGCCGCGGCCTGGTAGCCCTCGTAGATGGCCTCGGACAGCGCGTCCATCGACGCCATCCAGAGGCGGGCGAGTGCCATCGTGTCGGCCACGGTCAGCAGGTCGGGGTCGACGTGCTCGACCGTCGCCGTGAGCTCGGCCCCGGCCAGGCGGTAGGCGCGCAGGACGGCGGGAAGCGGGCGGCCGTCGAGCGCACGGGCCGCGCCGATGCCCCTGAACCGGCGCAGGTCGTCGGCGGTGAGCCCGACGTCCTCGACCCACAGGTCGAGGATGCGCAGCGTCCCCCAGGAGGCGATGTCGGTGACCTCCGCGACCTGGTCGCGCGACAGCGTCGCATATGCCGGGATCTCCGTCTGGATCGCGGCGACGACCCGCTCAGTCACTTGGTCGAGATGCTCGAGGACGTGTGCGCGGATGCGGGAGCGCACCTCTTGCTCAGCCACGGTATCCACCTCGCTCACGTGTCTCGACATTCAGGCGTCCGGCGTAGTTCGGACGCCCAGCTACTCAAGGTCTGCCCCAGCATGGTCGAGCTGGCGTGTTGCCGCCGCGCGGCACGCTGGCCCGCGATCCGTGGACGTTCGGCCAGCCTGGCATCATCCGGAGGTCGCAGCGGGCGACGCAAGCGTCGTGTTGGCCAGCGCGCCAAGCGCACGGTGGTCATCGGTGCCAGTCGAATCGAGCTGCGGCGCTCAGTTGTCAGAGGAGCCAACTGAGCACCCGAAAGTTGTGCCGTGCACCGAGATCGCGGGCTGTGACGGCTGTCACTGTGAAGTTCGAGGCGCGACGTCGAGGTCGCACGAAACTTCAGGAGGCGCGAATGACCACGTTCAGTGATCCCCGAACGAGCTCAGAGAGCCCCGCCCCTTTGTGGCGTGACAAGAAGCGGTACCTCTGGGTCCTCGGGCTCGTGGTGCCCATGTTGCCGCTCACCGGACTGGCGTTGGAGAACGCGACGGGACTCGAGCTCTGGCTCTGGATGACGCCCGTCGTCTT